>JAWXAN010000021.1 GCA_034439475.1 Candidatus Zixiibacteriota bacterium | reverse complement strand
GTCAAGTCACCAATGTCGACCACGTCGTCGAGTGAGCCGTCGGCATTACCGGTGGATCCGATACAGCACGAGCACACCGTACAACCCGGACGAAGGTTGCTATTGTACCAATTACAAGCAGCAGTGAAGTTAGCCTTCAGATCGTCCTGAACCCCAGCACGGACCGAAGTCACGGCCGTATACACTGTCAGGGTATCATTGCCTGCCAGGGTGTAGTTATGCTTGTAGGTAGTCATGATATTGACATCAGTCGAATCCTGAGCCGGAGCCAGAGCCGCAGTGCCGCTAATGGCACCGGCTTTAGTCCACAAACGGGCCGGATCAGCAACACCATTGTCTGCCGGGAAAACGACCGAGTCATTTCTGTCGGCATACTGACCATGCTTGCTAACGTCGTTTGCGCAGGGATTAGCGTTGAAAGCCACTTCCGTGTGCATGCCAAGGAAGGTGGAGGCGCCATAACGGGCCTTGCTAAAGCAGCTAAGGACAGTACCTGTATCCGAACCACGAGCAAAGACCGTTGAGCCTTCGATACCAGTTTTATTGGTTGCTCCGGGATTTGAAGGTACATCCCAGTCGATCATATCGCCCAAAAGCAGGTTGTTTTGAGTAATTCCATTATAGGAATAGAACTTCGTGCAAATGATGATAAAGTCGGCATTATCACCACCCGATTTCGGAGCAAAGTACGTCCGCTCGACGGCAATGCTGGTATCTTCCGAGACAAAAGTACCCGTGAAATAACCATCATAGGCCACCGTGTTAAGCTTGGCCGGTATCGCCCGGTTATGAACCGGCTTGAAAGCTACTGCGGTACCGAAATTAGCCTGGAAGATAGAGGCTGTCATCGAATAGACCGTCGGGCTGTCGCGGCGGATAACCACCGGTGAGCCGGAATAGAGATAAACCGTAGCACGGGTCGTATCGCATTCCACAGCTATGCCATTGGCGGCATAATCCAGGTTCACTCTGCCTATGCCTGAGCGGCCACTCTCGCCATGGTTCGAAACGATCAAAGCAATGCGTCCGGTAGCCGAAGCGACATTACCATTGCTGGTCGTGACGGTATCCCATTGGATAGCCGCTACGGTATCTGCTACCACGTAATTAATGACGATGGTATCAGCCGGTGAATTGGCGGCGTTTGAAGTCAGGATGACATAGCCATTAAGAGCCTGAAGTGAGTTGGCCGGAAAGCCGGCGCCACTTATGGTGATATTAAAGGTTCCGGTATTGCTCAGTCCGGCTGGAACTGTAAGGGTGGGCTGGGAAACAGTGAGCCAGTTAAAGCCAGGCTGGGTAAGCTTGACCGGAGTAATGGCGGAGATAACTAAGTTAGCATTTCCGTCATTTCGCACGGTAACGGGAACGACATCAGTCTGGCTGGGTCCGGCAGCCGATGTGACATATTCCGGATAGCCCAATGTGGTCGGTGTAGTAAATATTTGAGCGGCAACAATCGGTTGGACACAGGCAAGACGCATCCATTTCAAGGGATTCTCAGTCAGAGGACCAAAAGCGGGAGTGCGCCATGCCGGAGAAGGGAAATGGTCTTCGGTATAGAGAATATGCAGATACCAATCCCCAGCATAGCTTCCGGAAGGATCGACCTTTTCAGGTCCGGGCCAGCACATGCCGGCAGTATTTTGTCCGTAGCGGCTCATGGTAGCGCGGGTGTCATTCATGCATACTCCGCCGCCAGTAGCTGAATCGCAGTTGGGAGTATAGCTACCTGAGAGATTTCTCGCCGCATCCCAGAGCAGACCGGACAAATCGCCGGAAACAACCATAAGTACTTCGCCGTTTGCGGCGTGAACCCGGCTATCGAAACCACCCGAGGCGCAGTCATCAGTCTGCGAGAGCTGACCGTAGTTGCCAAAGAAATTGAGGTACTGGGTAAAGACGACGTACAATTTGTTGTCGCATTCAGAAATCGAGAAGAAGCCGGTGTATGCCGTACCCGGACTACCAAAACCGCAGACTTGCGTGTTCTGGGCGAGACCCCAATCTGAGTTGTGGAACACGCTGATATTGCCCGTAGCGCTATACCAGTGCATAAGCAAGTTGGAGAAGTCACCCCAAAAGAATGTTGAAGTCGGGGCGTAGACATTTGCGATAGTCGGTTGACTCGCCCAAATAACGTGGAGGTTGTCTCCGGTATCATATAAGCAATGAGTTTCAAAACCTGATGAACCCGAAGCAGTAACACGTGAATAGTTGGTGATATTAGTATTGGGACCCCAGGCAGTGCTGCCAAGAGTTGAGACTCCGACGCGAATCCAGGTGTTATTGTCATAGATTTGTGAGTTGGCCACACCGGTCGTCGAAACCTTTGTCCACGAAACCGCAACTTTGTTTGAGACGCGCGAGGCAGTCATACTGCCGCCAAAGACTCGGGCAAAGTCATCAACACATAGTTTGCCTGTCCAGGCTCCGGCATTGACGCGGCGGAAATAGACGAGCTGACTTTTGACAAGACTTCCAAAGGTATTCACAACACTTTCACCACCGAGAATATGGGTGATAACATCAGGGCCGAGCTGTTGCACTTCGACCACTGGGTGGAAAAGCTTGTCCCCGGCGTCGTAAAAGCAAGTACTGTAATCCGCAGAGGGAATGCTTGAACCGCCCCCAAAGAAACCGCTCTGCCAGGCGCTTTCGTCGTAAATATGGTTGTCTAATGGCTGGCCGACATCGTCCACTCCGGCTAAAACCATCCGGCCATTGACAACATCAAGTTTTGGCCAGCTTCCTTTTTCACCGCTTGCCTGAAGAACCGCTCCACTGCCGTAGCCAAAAAGGCAGTTGAAGTTGCCATTGACTGGCGACGGGTTAAAGGCGTTATAAGCAAAACGAGCATCTGCCGACGGGGAAGGAGCGTCGGTATAGGTGAAAATGATATCGGCCTGATTGCGGAAGTCAATTTGATGGCCTTTAGAATCAGGACGCTGTTGATCATCCATCCATGTAGTTGCGATAGTAAAACCAGCCGAAGCTGCCGCGTTTGACGAGCCCTGACGGCTGCCAAGCGAGACTTTCACCGCTTTGCGTTCCGCAGCCGCTGTTGCTATTTGTTCTTCTGTATCCTCAGTCGGGACTGTTCGAGCGATGAGTTCCCGCTGTGCCTGAGGAAAGCTGTACTGCACAACTTTACTGGTCTGCGCTGTTTCCACCCGCTTGTCGTAGCCCGCCTTGGCAAGAAGTGAACTGCTCATGAACAGTGAACAGACCAACGCGACAAGCAAAGCAGATATAATTCTTTTCTGCATAAATTAATTCCTTTCAATACCCATTAGAATTCTGCTGATCAGTTGATCAGCGCAATCGGATTACTAAATCAGCAACAGACAACCTTCGTTACAATCCTATAATCTGCTGCGCCATTACTCTTTACCCTGTCGTTACCTCCTTTATTCTGTTCGCACTCAGACGAACCGAAAACTGTATCATCCTTTTTCGAGTCTGAGTCACAGACTCTCGTCTCAATTATCGCATCCAATAAAATTCTCAACTATACACACAGGCAGACAATTACCCGGCGGCACTAAAGAAAAAGATACGCTGCCTGCTCAAAAAAGAGCAAACGAATTGAATGAATGTGTTTTATGTTCGGGACAGTTTACGAAGCGAAAGTCGGAGAGGTATTGGCGAAACGTAAACTGGCACCAACCTATCTATCACCAATAACGTAAACCTAAACCTTGTTTTTGTCAATGATAATCTTCTTGAGTGTGGGAGGCAGAACTGTTAGAAAAGTCCTATTGTTCGAAAGTTGGCTCTTTTTCGCCATTCTATTCATGGGAGAGTTGGTGCACGAGGCTTTCCCGGCCATGCCAGATGAAGACGAACTGAGATTGCCGTCCGCCGCAGCCTGCCCGCCCGTGGAAGGTCGCGTCTGGGAAGACGCTCCTCGCAACGACTCATTGTAGTGTCATTCCAGTCCGCCACGGCGGAGAATCCATCTTCTCTTTAATCTTGTACCCGTGGGAGAGGGGGGGCATATTCCCCTGTGGCGTCGGCGGACCGACACTATATTCAGGCCTTTACTGACAGGGCGCTGTCGGAGCCAGACTAATGAACAAATGATCGATAAGGGCCGTCAGATCTGAGATGTCGACAACTGCACCCAGATCACCATCAATATTCCCCTCTTCGGGACAGAACAACGGTGCCAAGGAGATGAAAAGATGGTCAATCAAAGCCGTAATATCTGAAATATCAACCACATCGCCGAGGTCGTTATCCGTATTTCCGGAATTGCCGACACAACATGTCGGCGGCGCAAGATCTACGACCTTGAAGTTATCCACACCCGCTTCAACTATGGAGCCAAGGCAGTCATCGGATGCCACAAACCTGACCAGCACTTTATTTGTCAGCGTCACAAAGTCAAGAACTCTGAATGTTTGACTGACCCAGGTTGCGTTTGAGACGGAGGTGTTTTCAAGCGTCACCCAGCTTAAACCGGAGTCGTTTGAAATTTGAACAACCCAAGCGTCCAGGTTGGGATTGCCGCCACGATTATTGGTATACCACCGGTCGTATGATACCTGTGGGTCACCGCTTGTCGACATATCCATTGATGGTGTGGTGAGTGTTGTCTGGCCGTTATCGACGTCGGTTGAACCAATCGATCCCCCAACTAATGCTTGGGCAGTTATAAAACAGAGCGAGTCAGCCCCGCCTCCGGCGTCATTTTCGGGCTGGACCGGGAATGCTCCGGTTATGGTTCCATTGGGGTTTACCCGTTCCCAGCGTCCAGACGCCGCTGAATCACCAGGTGAGGTTGTTGTCCATCCAAGGTTTAGCTCGAAATTGTCTTCATAACCGGACGTAAGAGTTATCGGAAGGGTGGTAAGCGACCCAACTGGAACAGGGACTGTGTCTATCACGTTCTTCCGTCCCCATTGACCGGCATAAATCACATAATTTGTGCTCGGCATATTGGCGAAGGCATACGCGCCGGCATTGTCAGTCGAAATTATCCCAGGATTGTTCGGAAATACCCGTAGCTCGGGAAGTTTTGAAGAATTTGCATTGAGGTTGGAGACTGTGCCCCCCAGACGTCCGCCACTGCTTCTATTGAGCGCGACGGAATGAGTCGTTACCACTATAGAAGCGGGAGTAAAGACCTGGATGTTATTGGCATAACCCGATCTTGCAACCGTAATATTAATGGAGTTTGACGGTACTCCGAGACGGTATGTTCCATCAGCCGCAGTTGTTGCGGTGTTGTTCGCGCCAGAGGCCGGATCCGTCCAGTTGATTGTCGCATTTGGAACCGGATCGCCGGTCGGGGCGTCGGTTATGGTACCTTCAAGATAGCCAGCCCGGGTATCATTGAATGTTAACACCGCCAAACCATTGGTAATATCCGACGTGACAATGGTTCCCGAAGCAAAATAGGGATAGACATCCCAACAGCCGTTGAATGTATTGCCAGAACCTTGGAGGTAAGTATCGTACTGTCCGACGATTACAGGAGTGAGCGGATCCGAAACGTCGAATATTCTCACGCCGTCTGCATAATAAGAAGCGTAGAGCCATGGGTCAGCAAGGAAAACATTGTGGATTATAGCTCCCGGCTTTGGATATTCAGCTACCTGAACCATGTTTGCCGGATCCGAAACATCCCAAACACGGAGATGGCCATCGTTGGTTTCATCGGTAGTGAACAGATATTGACCGTCGGCCGATGTCCGCATGCTATGCGTGAAAGCGCCGTTATAGAGGGCCTTCCCAAGAATTACCGGGGCTGACCGATTTGTAACATCAACAGACATAAAGCCCGAACTCAGATTGGCAACAAAGGCCAAATTCCCAACAACATACGAATCATGGGCGTCGGCAAAGGCGCCACAAGCCGCAGTGGGATGAGGTGTTCCGCTGAGTTCCACAGGAGCAACCGGATTTGCAAGGTCAAGAATTCGATAGTCGCGCAGTCCGGCTCCGTTCATACCGAGATAAACATACGAGCTGTCTATCCAGATTGCATGCTGGCCGGGAACAGTCGGCGATGAGAATGTCGCGACAGTTTTGGCTGAATCTGGAAGCCATCCCAGTTCTACTATTTGCATTGCTCCGGCTTGGTTAACTACATAAGCGTAATGGAGATATGTTTTTACTTCTTTTAAATCATTGCCGACAGTCGGAACCGTCGCCACCACTACCGGCGATCCGGGGACGGTTACATTGACAATCTTAAGCGAATTACCGGCGCACGCCAAGGCGAATTCTCGGCCCAAACTGTCGGTATAGCCCCAGACCGAGCGAAGTCCCCCCGGGACAGTCGCCAGTTGGGTCATATTAAACCCCTGCGCAGAACTTTGGGCTGGTGTAAAAGAGAGCATCAGGCTTATCCCCAGAGTGGTGAGCGCGCGCGATGCAAGGGAACGTGAGCAGAAATCCATGCGACAACCTCCAAGTGTGTGGTAAAGTCCATCACAAGCACGGGCGGCGGGCTATGACTTGTCACTTCATAGCGACAAATTGAGCATAGCAACAGACCAACAGCAGTAACCTGTGACAAGTAACAAATAGCAGTAGTGGGGGCACAAAAGTAAAGCGTACACCCTGATATCAATCCAGCTAAACATAGCAGAAAAGCCCAATTTGTCAAGGTAAAATAGAGGGGGAGGGTAATATCGTGTATCCGAGTAAATCCATGTGAGATTGCTGGTTTCTTCTTAGCCATGGTGAAGTCAATCTTCGGTAAGGGACTCTTTACTCTGCTCTTATTTCGAGCTTTCGTTTTCCGCAAAGTTTTTAAAAGCGGTCAGGTATTTCATTGATTGTTTTTTGAACGCGCCGGGCATGAGAAATCCCATTGCTTTCATCATGCCGCTGAACTGAAATTCCTGCTCTGAAATGTATTTTGTCTGATTGGCCGATACGGGAACGAATTTAATTGTGACCACATTGAAGACGCCCTTGGCTTCGAACGTGCCGGAAAACTCATCGGGGAGATTCCTCACGGTTATCGTTTCGATCATTTCAATTTCACGATTGCCCATTTGGAATTTGAGACGTGATTTTGCGCCCGGTTTGCCGGGTACGCCACTGAGGTGCTCAAAACTGAGCAGGCCTTCCATCCATTTTTTTAAGTTGTCAGGATTGTCGAAAAGTTCGACGACTCTTTCTCTTGGCAGGTTGATGTCGATATTGACCGAGTATTTCATGGTGTCCTTTCTGGTGGGGGTGGGCACATGTATCAAATATTTATCTACAATGTCAAATCGGTGGACCACATAAAAGCGGAGGAGGTAGGATTCGAACCCACGGTGCCTTGCAGCACAACGGTTTTCAAGACCGCCGCATTAGACCGCTCTGCCACTCCTCCGGCACAAGACGACATTTGCTAATGTGCCATTTTACGAGGATAAAGTCAAGACGGGTGGGGAAGGGTGAGGTACAGGATATTGCAGCCGCAATTTCAACATCGTCATTGCCAGCCGCGGCTTCTTAGACGCGGCGTGGCAATCTCATGTTCTCCGATATCCGTAGGTCAGTCCGCCGCCGCGGCCCGACTTCTTCTCTTCGTTCGTGTGGTCACGAACTCTCTATTGTCACCCCCAGCGCAAGCCGGAATCCATCTACTCCGTATTCCTGTACCCCACTCCCGACATTCGTCGGGACGCCGTGATCTGTTATTCCCCTCTCCCTCTGGGAGAGGGGAGGGTGAGGGAGCGGATGTGAGGAATACAGAATCGCTGAACCGCAGTCAGCAGTGGCGGAATCGCTACACGACTAAGACTGTCAGGCGGGGGCGCCTGTCAGCACGGTGTCTAAAGGTGGTGCAGGCCAAATACGGCCTGCATGTTGATTTACCCTGGATTCCCCCCTTAGCTTTCACTGGAATGACAATGGGTGAAAGGATGGAATTGAGAAGGAGGGCGCTTGACAGCACGTTAAAGAAGAGAGCCTCAGGGATGAGGCTCTTTTGTCTATATCGACCTGAAAAAATCAAACAGTCTGCGATCGTGTTCGGTCAGGTTACTTCGCCTCAAATAGGCTCAGCAGACGTCGAACAGAAGAGGATGCCGCAGGCAATCCGTTGCAGCTTTCTTCGAACTCCCAATGAGAGGTCGTGTTGTCAAGAACGATCACGCCCACGCCATCGTTGTAGATTGCTGTTGCTGTCCAGCTGTCTTCCCATGAGAAATTGCCATCGTTGCTTTCACAACCGATCACAGCGGAGCCTTCCAAAGAAAGCGTGCCCGAAGTAGGACAGATATCATCACCGTTGGGAAGCGGAAATACGAGGTCGGTTACATCATGCGAAGTGACCAGCTGAAAGTCGCAGTTAGCCCCATCATCATTTGCATGGAAATTAATGTCACCGTTTCCAGAACCATTCATAGTTAACGCAAAGATACTGGCGGCGTTATTTAACATGCCAGTTGCTGGAGTTCCCAATGTTCCGGCCGGGAAGACGAATGTCCAGTTATGATCGGCTTCGATTATTCCATCGTCACCGTTACTGTTATTGAAATCAGCGGCGAAAGTCATGCTGCTCTGGACTTCAGTCGTCGAAGTTGACGGCCACTGGACAACGAGAGATCCTTCTTTCAAACGAATATAGTCGGTTACAACAAAGTGGATTGCATCTGTACCATGTTCGGTCGTGTCAACTTCGGTGAAATCAAGGTACACCCTCCATGTTTGGGTGACGTCATCGTACACGGCTGAAACTGAATCGGCGGTCGCCGCAGGGAATGAAAATGTTTTGGGCGAGGACTGCGCCGCGATCGCATCCAGAGAGTGGCCAATCGCGTCGAACATTATCTTATTGATTTCTTCGCCTGCATGGGCTGAATTGGCAAAGGCCTCAAACTCGGCATCTTCCTCAGCGTTGCCATGGTCTCGGTCTTCGCCGCACAGGGTGGTGATGGTCCAATGGGCGCGCCGGTTTTGGAAGGTGGCCGTGTTGCCGGTTGCATTAAAGACAATAACTACACTCCATCTGTCCTCCCATGTGCCGTTGCCGGAGGGGGCATTGCAGTTAATGCTCGCTTCGCCACTGTGGTTTATGGTTCCGCCGGTGGGGCAATCCTCGCCGATTTCATCCTGAAATTCCGTCAGATTGATGAGGATCCCTTCGTACGTGGTCGAGAGTGTAAGTTCGTGGGTGCAATAGCCGTTCTCGCTGGCGCCGGTAGCTTCCAAGCCGCCGTCACCATTAATGACGATATCACCGGCCGTTCCAATTTCGCCAGTAATTACCCAATTGTGATTGGCATCGATCTGACCCTCGCCGTCGGAACTTGCGGCAGTTACAGGCGGATGGGGCGCGGCTGTGTGGTATTTGGCGACAACATGCGCTCCGCTTCTGATTTCGGTGACTGCGATAGTCGGCCATTGCACAATGACGTCGGCTTCGAAAAATTGGATTGAGTCGTTATGCGAAACGGTATCTTCGTGGTCTGTGCAGAAAAGTGTGGTGTGCCACCATTTTGTGACATCGTTATACGTGCTGTTGAAGACACAGACTTCATGCGTGGCTGTCTGTGGAATTCGGAGCCGATTGGAAGGGCTTGGGCTAAGAGCGCTGATCCCTTCGATAGAATTGAAGAGTCCCTCAAAAGCCGCATTTTCTGCCGCATCCACTCCGCTAAAACTTTCGCCCATTGCCTGATATTCGTTATCAGAGGGGTTTCCGACCGGAAGTCCGGTGTCGGGGTCAGTGGGTTTGGCGTCATCACTGCAGCCAAAAAACAGTGCAGCCGTCAGACTGAAACAAAGAAGCAGCACCAACATAAGTAATCTGCGCATCAAAAAACCTCCAAAGGTAGTCTAAGAGTTGTTTGTATTTCGTAATGATGGTACCTATTTTCGGCAATAAATCAACAAATTATGAGCGGAAAAGAGACAAGCAGAGGTGTGAATTGCGAACGGAGCGTCCTATTCAATCTTCAAGCGGTAAAATCCTGATTGGGGCCATTCACCAAGGAGAGCTTTGACCTGCGCAAGCGTCAGCCAGGGGTTGCGGCGGTTATCTCCATTGAGCGGGATATGGAGATCGCATCCGAACTCACAGCCGAGTCCGACAAGATAGAGTTTCCCCTTTTTCTTATTGACGATGACATTGAGAAGAATTACGGTCTTTCCTTTGAGCCCGGTTTCGTTATGCCCAATAAGTAAGTCACCGGGAGCGAGTTCCTTTTCGAGGTTTTTTCCTGAAATCGAATCAGAGTTTTTTGCAAGCGCGGCATAGTTGAAATTGTGGGCGCACAGGTCAATATATCGATTGAATTCTTCTTTGGAGTCAAGTCTCGGCGTCGATTCCGTAAAGTGAACATCACCGCGCGGGCCATAGGTATGCATGCTGGTGAGCCATCTACTATACGAAAGCGTATCGCCTGCGGCTGGAGCAAGGATGAGCGCTTGCGGCCGTTTTTGCCAGAGGAGATACTCGGCGGCAATTTGAATTGGTATGACGTAATCTATCAACTGGCTGGTGCGCCACGGTAGCCTGACCACGCGCGAGATTTTATCCGGCGAGAGGACTTCGCCGCGTTTCAAAGACCCAACTCCTTTGCTGTAGGGCCAGAGCGGCATAAATGAAATCCAATGTTGAAATGGCGTGAGCTTTGATGAGTCTATCCGTTTATATCCCTCGGGCCACTCAAACTCCATTTCCTGATTGAAAACTTTCCCCCAATCGCCCGCATAGGGATATCGCTCCTGATACCATGCAAGCGGTTTGTCGTCTGGTTTTTGGCTTTGAGACAAGACCGATGGAGAACATCCGGTCAGTATGTATAACAGGAGAACTATTGTAACCGATCGGTTCATTCGGCCATCTCCGTCCAAAGCCGATAGGCGCGTCGCAGATGAGGGATGGTAATTGAGCCGCCGACCACTAAACCGATCGACATGACTTCGTCAAATTCTGTGTCTGTCACTTTGATTTCTTTTGCTCTGATAGTATGGTAGCTGATGCAGTCATCGCAGCGAAGGACCAGCAAGGCGACAAGTCCCAAAAGCTCTTTGGTTTTGGCATCAAGGGCACCTTTGCGGTAAACGGCTGAATCCAGCCCGAAAAAACGTTTGATATTGAGATCGTCCCTGCCATGCACGATCTCATTAAGCTTGCTTCGCTCGTCATTGAATTGTTGTACACGTTCAGACATGTTTGAGCTCCATTGTTTTGTTAAATATAGTGGTGTTTCGGAGCCTCGGCAACACAAAATGATCGGAGGATTCTGTATTCAATATGCCCTCACCCTACCCTACACCACATATCCTTCTTCGTGCGGTCCTCCGTGGCCGAGAATCTATCTTCTCTTTATTCCGGTACCCCACCGCTTGCGGTGGGACATATTTTTGTGTGAATAAAGAATCGCTGAACCGTTCGCCTGCGGCGAACCACGGCGGAATCGCTACGAAAGATAAGACTGTTAGGTTAACAAACGGAGAACATCGACAGATAACAATTTGGCCGTCAAATTTTCCTATGAAGGAAGCATGCTGAATTCGTGGTTGGCGTACGTCCCACCACGCCTGCCCGCTGTGGTGGGGCGGACTTGAAAGCCTCGTGCGCCAACTTGCCCTCTCTGTCATTGCGAGTCCCGATTCTTAGAGGGACGTGGCAATCTCATGTTCTCCGAGATTCGTAGGTCAGAGATCCATGTGATCCTGACATCTTTTCTTTGGTGCAGGCCAGAGATTTTCGAATCCGCCAATGGAGGACGGCCTACACGAAGATTCAAAGAGGAATTGCGATGTAAAAAGCTTCGTGCGAGACGCCGAGGCAGACCGTCGCATACTCGTGTGACCGTCAAGGTCACACTCACTTCTCGCTATTCGCTCGAAGTGACCAAGACCCGACGGAATATTTAACGTAGCACTAAAGAGGGTAACCACAGGGGATTGCCTTTACATAATATTTAGAATTGTATTCAAATCGGAGAATATCCACAGAGGACAATTCGGATATCAATTTTCCCGATGGGTCGTCAAATTTTCCTATGAAGGAAGCATGCCGGATTTAGCCAAGGCTCGGACGAGTTTACTTTCCACTTGATGCTCAAAGGGGATGCCATGCGACCTGAAGAGTTTTTCGAGTGTCATGATGATAGGTTTGGATTCTTCAGTCGATTCAATCTCAATTTCCAACTCATAGTCGCAGGAGTGGTCATCGTATTCGGTTTTGTCTATTTCAAGCAGATATTCGTGCCCATCGATCATATACTTCTTCTCAAGCCTTGTGTTTGAAAACTCGACAATTTTGATAAGACTATCGAGCTTAAACATTCTGCTGATAGTCCGAACCGGATCAGCCAATAAAGAGAGAATACTTTTTTCGCCGTTGACTATCGATTTTCCCACGGTATAGTCTATTTCTGACTCTATTTCTTGTCTAACAACCGTCATACTGGCATCGGCAGGCAGGCTTTTGAGTGTGACAAATGAAGTCGTTTGGTGAATTTGGCGGTCCGCGATGGATGACTCGATTCTGACGCGCAACGCCCAGCCATTCAGAGCAAGCGTCCGATTGGGGGTATCAAAGAACGCATTCAACTGCTGTCGCTCCCCATCAAGCGGCCCCAAGGCTCCTAACAGTCTCAAATAGTTCGTAAAGGAGCCAAGCTGGAGCTTGATTTCTATCTCATTTTTCCCAAGTGTGTCTGATGTCATACTATATGATACGCACAAAAGGGCAGTGTGGAGAAGAAAAACGCCTTCATACTACTGGTATTTACGGCATTTCTTGAGGCTTTCAAGCGACAAACGTGGAATGTACGAACCGTCACACCTGGTAAGTCTGGCTGATATCGCTGTTGTCGTCTGCATTGTAGACCTTAAACTCCTGCTGTGGGAGGGTTGTGTCCCGAATCAGGTTTATCGTAAACTTATGGGCCTGCATAATTCTGCTCAAGCGGTCAATACCGTTTTCGGCAAGGGTGCTCGCCAAATCAGGCGACACGACCAAATGAAACTGTCTGAATTTTTTTGCCGCTCTTGCCCGCATGAACCATCGTTCGATTTTTGTCGTCAGATTCTCCTTTGACATCACCCGTCCGACCCCGGCACAGTGAGGACATGGCTCAGAGAGGGTTGTCATGTGCGACGGACGTACCCGTTCTCGGGTCATCTCAATAAGACCAAATTCCGTCACCGGATTTATCGCCCTTTTGGCACGATCATAGCGAAAGGCATTTTTGAATTCTTCGTAGAGTTTGCGGCGGTTATCGCGGTTGTACATGTCTATGAAATCGCAGACAATCAACCCGCCGATATCGCGAAGTCGGATCTGGCGAGCAATCTCTTTGGCCGCCTGCAGGTTGGTCTGGAAAATTGTATATTCCTGATCGCGGCTTCCAACAAACCGGCCGGTGTTGACATCGATTGTGACCATGGCTTCAGTCTGGTCTATAATCAGATAGGCCCCTTTTTTAATCCAGACTTTTCGGGATAACATCTTGTCGATCTCCGGCTCAAGCTCGTGTTGATCGAACATGGGGAGGTTCCCCTTGTAGAGCTGGATGCGGTCTTTGAGTTCCGGCGCGACCTGACGGGCGAAACTGATGACTTTTTTATAGACATCGCGGGTATCGACCTCTATCCGCTGGACGTCTTCGGTAAAGATATCGCGGATCATCGAGAGAATCATTTCGCCTTCTTTGTGGATGAGCGAGGGGGCGGGCGAAGTATCTGCTTTGCGTTTGAGCTTTGCCCAGAGTTTGAGCAGTCTTTTGATGTCGGCCACAATATCGGCCTCGGTTGCGCCTTCGGCTTCGGTTCGGACAATAAATCCAAATCCCTCTGGTCTGTGCGGACTGATAAGCTTTTTGAGGCGCTTCTTTTCGGCCCAGTCGGCGATTCGTTTGGAAATGCGGATATGGTCATCATCTGGAATCATAACAAGATAGCGGCCCGGAAGCGAAATCTCTGAGGCAATACGTGGCCCTTTGGTCGAGATTGGCTCTTTGATGACCTGGACTAAAATCTCTTGATTAGCCTTGAGCACAGTTTCTATACCGGCACGGCGTGTTTTCCGAATAATTTCCGCCGGAGCTTCTTCGTCGTCGAAGTCGTCGGAATCGTAGCGCCCTTTGGATACTTTGCCGATATCAGAGCTGTGGAGATATGCGGCCTTCTCCATGCCGATATCCACAAATGCGGCCTGCATACCCGGGAGCACGGTTTTAATTTTCCCTTTATAGATGTCACCAACCATGCGTTCGCTGTCGGGTCTTTCGACCTGCAATTCGACCAAGAGGTCGTCTTCGAGGATAGCGACTCGTGTCTCGTAATCTGTTGAATTGATTAGTATTTCTTTTTTCACTTATTCTCCTTGGACTCTTTCAGAAGAGTCATGCCCACCGTTGGGGTTCCCCCCAAAATTTCTCCTGTTTCAGGACGCAAGCCGTTAATAAATTGGGCTCCGTCCATCTCTTTTTTTGCCTCGGGTACTAACCGCTTAAGCTCCAACATATTAGAGCCACATTGTACCAGAAGTCTCTTCTTTTCCACTATTAACGTTCCGGGCTCAAGCTTTTGGCTGGCACCCTGCTCGACAATCTCACTGCTGTGGATTTTGAGCTTTTTCCCTCGGAACATTGTGTGCGATCCGGGCTTAGTGGACAAGCCTCGGATGAAATTTCGAACATGGCGAGCTGGCTGGCCGAAATCAATGAGCGCATCAGATGCGGTCAATTTCGGCGCGCGGCTTGCCATCCCCTCCGGCTGAGCAACCGGTTTTGAGTCTGACTCTATCAGATCGAGTGTTTTGAGCAAAAATGGGGCGGACATTTCTGCAAGTCTCTGATAGAGCGAGTCAAAGGTGTCATCTGCGGCAATCTCAACTTTCACCTGCGCAATCATGTCACCAGTGTCCACGGTCTCTTTCAGGAAGAAACTCGTCAATCCGGTCTGACTGTCGCCATTAATGATTGCCCAGTGAATGGGCGCAGCTCCTCGGTATTTGGGCAAAAGCGAGCCATGGATATTAATCGATCCCTGTCTCGGCAGCTCAAATACCTCTTTTGGAAGTACCCGGAAGGCGACTACCACAAAGAGGTCAGCGTTGAATGATTTCAGTTCGGTATGAAATGATGAATCTTTGAGCGATAGCGGCATGAGAACCGGAATCCCCCGATTGTCGGCCTCGCGACGGCACGGAGTCGGCACAAGTGCGCCGCCCCGGCTGGATTTTTTGTCCCGGCCGGTAACAACAGCGAGCACCGTGTGCCTGCTTTGGCATAATGGCACAAGCGTCGCACGCGCGAATTCGGGCGTACCCATAAAGACTACATTCATACTGTTACTGAAGTGACTGAGTGTACCGGCTCACCTGTCAAATACAAGCTCGGTTTACTTTGGGAAGACTGATACGTTACGAAGCCGTGGCCAGACGTTTGAGTTTACTTCTCAACATTGTCATGGCAAAGGGTGAGATGCGGTCAATAAAGAGTGTTCCCTCAAGATGATCATACTCATGCAAAATCGCTCTGGCAATCATTCCCTCGGCGCTCATTTCGAAGACTTTCCCTTCGAGGTTGGTCGCACGAACCCGGACATACGCCGGGCGGGTGATCTTCTGGAAGATGTCCGGAAATGAGAGACAGCCTTCTTCGTATTCGATTTCATCTGTTGTCTCAAGGATTTCCGGGTTGATAAACACTCTGAGAGTTTCCTTTATGTCGACAGCGCCCAAATCGACAATAAAAACCCGCATCGGCACCCCGATCTGGACAGCAGCCAGACCAAGGCCTCGCGCCTTGCGTAACGTGTCCGACATGTCGGACACCAAATCTTGTATGCGCCGGTCTATTGTTCCCACCGGCTTGGAGACTTCCCGCAAAACCGGGTCGCCGTATATGACGATCGGTCGTACAGCCACAGTCACTCCTCACTTCGGTACTACTTATCCACTCGGGCGGCGATGGCCGATCTGACGATCTCCAGTTCGGTATCTTTGTGCACTTTGAGCGTAACGCGGTTGCGCTCTTCGTCGATTGCAAAGATTGTCCCGAAAATCCCGCTTGTGGTTAGTACCTTGTCACCTTTCTTCAGTTCACTTACGAGCCGTTCAAGCTCTTTTTGTTTTTTTCTCTGTGGGCGAATCATCAGCAGATACATGATCAAAAAGATCAAGCCAAACCAGATGATCGTAAATACGGCACTTCCGCCCGAAGCCGGCTCGCCAGTGCCGCCTCCACCCATCAGGATAAACCAAAAGTGGTTCAAACTAACTCCTGTTACTAATGTTTATCGGCAATCTGTTCATTCTCTGAACAGAGACAGAAGCTTTTTACGGCTCCAGCCTTACTACTTTAACACTTAAGTTAACAATATATGCCGTAAAATGTTGCTTGCCAAGCGATTGTTTGATGGGGGAAAGTGGTAGAAAGTACGGTTCTTCGACCTCAGGTTCTTACGATGTAATCCCAGTTTCAACACTTCGGGCGATAGCAACATCCCTTGTTTTGCTGTTATATACAGTATGAAAAACTATTTCGAAAAGTACTATACCGTATCGGGTGTAACATTTGTCTACAAGCCAAGAAAAAAAAGCTTTGAATCAGACCAGGCTTCTAAAACGACGCCTGACTAAGACTCATGGACTCACCGAGGCTCTCAGTTTCAACAAGACACGTGGTCCTAAGAAACCCTCGGTGAGAGACCCTCCGGTCATACCCAAAGAACCGCCCATGAGAGATCCGCCTCCAAAACCGGAGGAGGAGATTCAGGACTTTGTTCGGATATATATGATCGAAGCATCTCAGTGCGTCTGAGTTGCAATTATTTTTTTGGCGAGCAATTGGCCGAGAGTGTGAGTTTGTTCTATTGTGTCAGGAGAGAGTTGCGCCATATTTTTAAGGTGATAATCCTCTGAAGCAAAGCTAATCATACCTTCGTTTGTGACTTCAAGCCATTTGAAAACCCCGGCAACTGTCCGCCGCGCTCCCTCAAACCAGGCATGTTTTCCACCTACAAACACCATTGCACCGGGGCGTTTTCTCGGAAGGCGTTTGAGGAAATCATGCTCGGGATCTTTGTTTTCAAAATCAGCAGGCCGGAAGCAATTACAGCGGTCAATAAAGAGTTTTGCCTGAGATGATACGCCGTCGAAATGTATTGGAGAACCAAAGAGCAGGCAATCGCACTCAGCTAACTGTCTATAAACCGATGTGAGATCATCATCATAAAAACAAAAGTCCGGGTCAGGAGCTATTCCGCAGGCCTGGCATGGAATAATATTAAGCTGGTTCAGCCTGACCGACGAAGTCACGATCTCGAGCTCGGCTTTATTATCGCGGAGTCTCACTCTTAGCTCAGTCTCGATTGAGCGTGCAATTTTATCGAGTAGAAAATCAGTGCTGCTTTCAGTGACCGGCGAGCCGGAGATGGCAAGTATCTTAATCGGCGACATTGTCGTCTTTGGTCTCTTCTGTCAACTGCTCAAGTTTGCCGTAGAGTTCCAAAATCAGATTTTCCACTTTGAGCTTACGTTCGCCTGCGGTGATAAGCTTTTCCCATTGACTGGCGGGAATGTTGTGGTGGAGGTCATAGTCAAGCTGAGAGAGTTCAGCTTCGTATTTGGCAATATCCGCTTTGGTCGTGTCGACCTGCTTTTTATACTTTGCCTTGCGTTTTGATTCTTCTTTGAACGAACGGAACTCCTGTCCGCTACTCGTGCTTTTGGATTTGACCGGAGAGGGTTGAGCCAAAGCCGTCTTCTCTTTGAAATATTCGTAGTTGCCATTGAATACTTTCACGCGCCCTTCGTTGACATAGACGATCTTGTCTGTCACACGATTCAAAAAATAGCGGTCATGGCTTACAATCAGACAACTGCCATCGTATTCTCTCAAGGCGTCCTCGAGAGCTTCACGGGCGAAAATATCCAAATGGTTTGTGGGCTCATCGAGAATAACAAAGTTTGCCGGCTTGTATAAAAGTTTCGCAAGTGACAGTTTAGTTTTTTCCCCGCCCGAGAGGGTCAGAACCATTTTGTGAGCGTCTTCGCCGGTAAATCCGAACCGCCCAAGATACGACCTCATCGGGCCAACTTCGGCGCTTGGATCAACTTCCCAGAAATTGTCCAAAACACTCAGTTCCAGATTCAGATCGGCGAGTTCCTGATCGAAATAGGCGACTTCGACATTATTGCCGAGATTGATTGACCCGCGCGATGGCTCAAGTTCTCCAATTAATGCCCGGAGCAGGGTTGACTTTCCCGAACCGTTGCGTCCAATTAGTCCGACCTTGTCTCCGCGGAATATTTCAAACGAAGCATCTTTGACAACGGTGCGGTCTCCGTAACCGAGCGAGAGGTCATCGACTCTGAGCACCTGTGCGTACGAGCGTCCCGATGATTCGAGTTTGAGCATGGGGCCGCGTCCGTCTTTCGGAGGCGGTGGAAGCCGTTTAATTTTATTGAGTGATTTCAATCGGGACTGCGCCTGTTTGGTTTTTTGGCCAGCCATATTCCTTCGAATAAACTCCTCGGCCCGTTTTATCTCCCCTTGTTGCAGACGGTAGCTGTGGGCGGCCTGGACTCTTCGGTCTATACGCTCCCCCATATATTTCTCAAATGAACCGACGTAGACATCGATTTTGCTATAGCTCAACTCCCAGACTAACTGCGCAACAGCCGACATGAAGGCTCGGTCATGGGAAACAATCAGACAGGCCTTGTTCATCTTTTTGAGGTATTCCTCAAGCCAGGTCGTTGATTCGATATCCAGATGGTTTGTCGGTTCATCAAGAAGGAGCAGATTGCCGCGTCCGGCAAGGACTCGCGCAAGCCCGGCGCGGTTTTTTTCGCCACCGGAAAAGTTTTTGAGTCGGTCGGCGTAACGGTCCTCGGCGAATCCAAGCCCTGTTAAAATTATCTTTATTTCATTTTCAAAATCAAAGCCGCCGTCCTTTTCAAAAATATGCTGGCAGCGTCCGAGTTCATCGAGCTTTTCTTTGTCGTGCGGATGTAATTCCAGGTGATGTTCCAGTGAGCGTAGCCGGTCATGGGCCTCGACCAGATCACGGCGGGCATCGGCAACAAAATCAAGAAGCGTGAAATCCAAATACTCGGTCTTTTCCTGCTCAACATAATCAATCCGGCAGGAACGGGCGCGATTGAGGACGCCGCTATCGGTCTCTTGTTTGCCATCGAGAAGCTCAAGCAGGGTTGTTTTACCGATACCGTTTTTGCCGACAAGGGCAATCCGAGCCCCTTCCTCGATGGTGAATGAGACAGAATCAAGAATGACCTGGTCTTTGAATTTTTTTGAGATTTTCTCGGCGGCAAGAAGGGTCATGGGTTACTCATCGGCACGTGAACCGCGGCTAAGAAACATCTCAGCGGCAAGCAAAACAACAGCTATCCAGAGAAATATCGGCCAGAGCTCACGACCAATCCTAAATCCGGCAAGCACAGGTTCGAGATTCCCATTGGCAGGTAGAGTTTTATATTCAGATACTCCAAGTGACAAGGCGTACTGATCAAAATCAACCGATGTTAAATCAGACTCAGCGGGGTCAATATTGACCGCAAATTTATCGATCTCAACGCCCTGCCAACTTAAGCGATATAATCCCGCCTGCTCAACTGGTTTGGCGCGGACAACCAATGCGCCCTGGGATTCCTCGGGCGGGACGGTATACACTGCGGTATCGGGGGCGAGCATTTCGACTCCGCCCGCCATTGGACGTTTAGAAGTTAACGACCGGACGACATTGTCGCCCACAAAAAGCCGTACATCAAACGAAGACAAATCAGAGGCCAGATATTCGGCAATCCGGGAAATGAAAGGAACAAAAAAACCGTGGCTTATCAAATCCGAATACTCAGGTTCAATGGGGCCGGTGAAGGTAAGAATTTTGCCTGAACCATAGCGCGTCTCGACCAATGCCGGCCTGTCACCGGTGAATGTTACCAACGTGCGGACATCAGGGCGGGCGGTGAGGGTTGGAAGGGCAAAGAATTTTATTTCCGGCGGCTTGTTTTCTTCAAATCCAAAAACAGAAAATATGGGATGATCTGCATCGAGCGATTTCAATGAATAGTATCCGGTTCTGTTAAATTGCGATGGCGCGGCATTGGAATATGTGACTCCGGACATCTGCGACCAGGCCGCGTTAAAGTTGGTAATATCTGTCTGCGGGCCATAGACAAGAAAAAGCGATTTTCCACGGTCGACAAAACTTTGAATTCGAGTCACATATGATGCCTGCAAAGTCGGCGCGCCCGAGAGAATGATGACATCGTAATCGGCAAAATCTATTCCGGTCAGTTCTGACAGCGTCGCCTCTTTTATAGACCAGTACTGATTGGTCATGCCGGCCGGAGCTAGCGCAAGCGAGATATAGCGCGCCCCGGCATTATCACCGATGACCAGCAGGTTTGACTGCTCGGGTATTCGAAAGCTGAAATAGTAGCGGTTGTCGTTCGGGTATTTATCATCAGACAGTTCAATATACCCTGTGTGGAATCCGGCCTGTGTGACTGTGCGGGTAAACCTCACTGAACTCTCAGCTCCGGCCTCGGCGGAAAATTCAGTCTGGGCGACACGTTTGTCATCAAGATAGAGCGAGGCAAGCCGCTCGGTCTCTTTTTCAGCGCCGTAGTTTTTTATCGTGGTCGTGACGGTAAAATCATGGCCGACCTGGATTAGCTGTCCCCCGAAATCAAGCGAGATGACGCCGATATTGTCGACGGCCTCAAGCGGCAAATCGACAAAGAAAACTTTCGCTAAACTTTCAGCAAGGACTTCGGCCTCAGGCAATGACCCGCGCTGACGGTCGGTTATTATATAAATCTCGCGATTCAAGTTTTGGGCGCTCTCCACAAGCGTCATGGTGTGCTCCAGCGCAGATTGCATTTCGGCCCGGCTATCGCTCGGCTGGACCCCCGCCAACCGTTTGGTTGCTATGGCGCGGGTGGTAAAACCGATTTTGGATTGCTCGTCTTTGTCTACGGCCAACGGAATAAGACAAACTTGGTCGGCTTGTCCGAAAGTTTCAAGCAATTCCTGAGTTCGTTTTTTGGCCAGATCGAATAGATTGCCATCGGCCACAAAGCGATTCATCGATGCCGAGTTATCGAAAAGAACTACTGCCGAGATTGTGGCATGCGCGCCAATTGCGCCATCTTGCCTGGTTGGGCGGGCAAAGGCCAATACAACCGCGAGAATAATGAGCATGCGGAGGATAAGAAGCAAGAGCTGGCGGATTTTGAGCCGCCTGACCTGCCGCCTTTGCATAGATTTCAAATAACGCACCGAAGAAAACTCGATGACTTTGACTTTTCGACGGGAGAAGAGATGGATGATGAGCGGGATGAGCGCGGCGGCTGCAGCGAAGAGAACCGCGGTATTGAGAAAACTGAACATGATTACTGACTGTACGGCGTTTCGAGATAGCGCCGCGCTTCCTCCTGATGATAGACCGCAGATGGATTGCTTAACACGGCGCCATAATGCTGGCGGGCAATTTGGCGTTCCTCTTTTAGGTCATTGGCTTTACCCATCCAGAGATTTATCATGCCGATATAGAACGTGCTGCTTTCAAGAAAAAGGGATGTCTCAAGATAAGACAGCGCCGATTCGATTTCTCCCAGCCCAAGGTGGGCAATTCCGCGCCAGAGATAGTTTGTAGGCACCGGTGTCGAGCCGCTACTCATAGATCGCTCCAATGCGGAAACGGCTTCGTTGAAATATTTCGTGGCGGCCCCTTTGTCTGCTTTCACCTTTGACTGCAAAAGCAAATGTCCGAGCAGGGCGCGGGATTCAATCGGCGCGGAGTTGGTAGAAGTATCCGCAACCATTTTCCGGAATATGTCTCTCGCTGATTCCTTGTCTCCTCGAATCATACTATTCACGGCGAGATTGAATTGCACAACGCCATTGCCGCTGTCTTTCGCCTTCGCCCATTTGAGATCGATTAACGCCTCGTCATACTGCCCATCCATCATTTTGTATCCGGCCAATGTCACTCGATTGATAGCGCTTGCGGTGTCTTTCTGGGCCAAAAGCGTCTGATATTCGACCGCCTTGGAATAATCACCTGACAGAAAATACGAACGAGAGAGCTCTGTGTACGCGATAAGGGTATCTCTGCTGGTTGTGGCAAGCGGCAGTAGCTTTTGGCTGTACATTAACATCCGGGGGTAATCAATCATAGCTTCGGCTTCACTGGCAAAAAGAAGATATTTGTCGCTTCGGATGGTAACCGTATCGATATATTTCCGCCACTCGTTTTCAAGCGTCGCGATAGGTTTCCCGTATACTTTTTCAATTGTCGCCTGCAAAGTTATATCGTCGGCTTGGCGATAAAGTGTCAGAAACTGATCGATGTTGTATTCGTTAATAATGAAGCGGACAAAGGTCGCTGCTGTGCGGTCGGCAAGTTTCGGATCGGCGCCAACTAAATATGTATAGGTGTCGAGCAAGTCTATTACGTTTACCTTGGTCCCCTTCTTCAAATAGTCTTTCATATCTACAACTGCCGCAGAGAGGTAACCGGCATACCCCTCGCTCAAAAATGCCGGGGCATACCCATAGTTACGGTAAATTGATGCCAGCATCAGCGCAAACGGGTCGGCGCTGTTGTAGGACTTGTTATGAATCGTGTACGATGTATTTCGAGTAGGATCGACAACCAAGCCGAAACGCTTGTCCCATAAAACCGATGGAACCGGACACGGCGTCAGGTAGACATTGTATTTGCCCGATGCCGTAAATTTGTTTAGTGCGTCGAAACGGTCGTAATAATCTTCGAGCAGCCCTTTAATCGCCGCCCAGTGAAATTGGGCGAGCGAATTTGGGATGTAATACAAATCGGTGTGCGCGGTCGGCTTAAACTCAAAGACATCTTTTGCATTGTGCTTGTAGCCGCAATTTGTGGTGTCGGCATTGAGTTGTTTCAGCGGCACAATGACAAAGCTGTATAAAGCTCCATTTTTCCCTTTGAGAGATTCTATTCGCGCAGGAAGGCCATACTCGACCCGCATCTTTTTGGAATAGTTATGTGTGGGTGGCCCGAAGGTGACTATATGTGTTGTGAAGGCACAAGCCGCGCTGTCTATTTCATTAATTTCTACATCGAGCGAGAGCGCAACCATGAATCCTGTGGCCGGAATGCCTTTAATGATGGCAGAGGTATCGGCGTACAGGAGACGGTTCTCTGTGGTTTTGGTCTCTTTTTGGTAGACGCTAAAGGAAAATTCGACCGCAGGAGCGGCCGAGGACGGACTTCCATTGAGCAGTACCAGAGCAAGCAAGGCGAGAGCAAAGGCTTGGCTGTGCAGGGATTTTAGAAAAATCATCCTCCATTATACTTGAAACAGGGCTAAAGGGTTAGAAGAAAGGTTTTTTAAAAAAAACTGAGGATTCGATGATGAAAGTGAGAGGCTCTTTAGAATATTATTCCAGTCCGTTATAGGTAAAGAGAGGTAACGGAAAGCAGAGCAGACATTCCAAGTACGTCGTTGCGAGGAACGGCTTCCCAGACGCGACCCTCCACGGCGGGTCCGCCGCGGCGGACGGCAATCTCAGTTCTCCGATATTCGTAGGTCAGCGATCCTCGCGATCCTGACATCTTTTCTTAGATGCGCGACTGTCGGCCGCGGCGGACCGCACGAAGAACAAAGAAGTGCTGGTTCGGCGGCAGGGGGGAATTTAACAAAGATTCGCTACAGAGCTTGTCTTATGGTTAATTCTTTAACTCTTGATACTAAGTCACCAAACGCAATTGCGCGGTCGAATCCAGTCCTTTCGCAATTGCGCCTCGAAACCAAACCAAGGATGATTCAACGAAATCTCAAAACGAATCGCGCTCTTGAACCGATCGACATTCAGGCTGTCGAGTCCTTTTTGCCGCGCCGACGAAAAGAGGAATTCAAAACTTTGTCATCTCTTAAACTATTCATAGACCTGAGGCCATTTGATAACAGGGAGAGGTGCACGAACATCGACTGCCACAACGCTGCTGGAAATCATTGTGGTGTCGCATTTCAATCCATTAAGCGCATCAAAAAACTGAACCCAAGTCACGCGCTCTTCTTTTGAAAGAGCCGTAGAATCGTATTGAAGATGTTGTCTCAGACAACCAATTTCCCAGTAGGGACTTCCTTTCTTTGTTTTGTAGAGTTGAGAAGTCGCTGAATCGCCGTGTCCGAGATAGGTAAGGCTCATTGCGTCAAACAAACGCATGGATGCATTATTCGGTCTAATGCGCAATAGAATTGTGAAGAGTTCATGCGCGCGTACAAATTGGTGCTCTGCTCGTTTCTGGATATTTGTTGATAGTTCTGCTATGCCCAAATAATAGTAACTATAGGGAAATTCGGGTAGTATTTTGATTACTCTGTTGAGCTGAGTGATGGCTTTGGGTTCTTCGCCATTTTGGAGTGCACTAATTGCCGAATCGATTAGTCCAGTAATTTCACTCGAGATTGATCCCATCGAACTAGTTCCAAAGAGTAGCCTATAGTCTCCTTCCGGTGACATTTGAGCAATGTCGAACTTAGCGAAAAAGTCCTCAACGTTCATGGCATCAGCTGTCCGGTTCTTATAAAAATCTCTTTCAGTCTCCAGTTGCGCTATATGGCGTCCGTCTTCTGCGATTAGACCGGAGTCGATCTTCCACTGTAACCCCATTCCTGTCACGAAGCAAACGCCAATAGTTGCAAGGGCACTTGTATTTTGCTTTATACTTTTAAGAAAAGACGGTTTCGAGGGATTCTTATTGTCTTCAGTCATCAGTCATCATACCTGATAATATACTGAAAACTGTCAGCCACTTCAAGCTTTGTTTACATTTTGTTCGATCCTACTGTCATTACTCATGCACCCTCCCAACATTCCACCCTTGACTTCCTCTTAGTTCTCATTCACTTTCTCTCACCATGCTTATCGACAAACATTCCGATTCCAAACTCACTATCACCTCTCCGGCCAAGGTGAATCTATTTTTGGAAGTCCTCGGCAAACGAAACGACGGCTATCATGACATTCATTCCCTCTTTCAGGCGGTCTCGCTTTACGACATACTCGAATTTGAAATCACCAGCACGCCGTCGGTTGAAATCTCAATAAAGGGTGCCGACAATATTCCAACGGATACAAGCAATCTCATCAGCAAAGCATATCGAGTCATGCAATCCCGATTCGGATTTTCGGCCGGTCTTACAGTCTCGCTTGACAAAAAAATTCCGTCAGGCGCCGGATTGGGGGGCGGTTCCGGCAATGCCGCCGCGACATTATTAGCATGCAGTATCCTATTCAATTTGGCTCTGTCTCGTGAAGCGCTTGCAAAACTAAGCCTCAAAATCGGCTCGGATATTCCCTTTTTCTTTTCATTGGGACAGGCGGTGATCGGAGGGCGTGGCGAAGTCGTTGATGATATTGCGCTTCCGCTCGATTATTGGTTGGTTTTGGTTACTCCCCAACTCCATCTCTCGACTGCGGAAGCCTATGCGGGACTTAGAATGGGCTTGACAAAAGAAGCTACGCTGATTAGTTTCGGGGGTTGCCGGACAACGGAGGAACTTATTGCCTGCTTGGCTGAGGCTGGCAATGATTTCGAGCCGATCCAGTTTGTGGCGCATCCAATTTTAGGGAGGATTGCGGCCATGCTGGTGGACAGCGGCGCTTCTCTTGTACGCATGAGCGGTTCCGGGTCTACAATTTTCGGCATCTTCTCAACGGCCCCGGAGACGGAGCGTTGGGCAAATGGCAGATTGCATGATTGGGCGGTATTCACGGTTCGTCCCATCAGACTTCCTGCGTAGGGTACTGTGACAGCTTGGGGAGGCCGCCGTGGAGATAACAGAAATCCGCGTCACATTGCGTGACGAGGATAAGTTGAAAGGTTTTGCGAACGTGACATTTGACAATGCGTTTGTGATACGCGGTTTAAAAATCATCCAAGGGACAACCGGGTATTTTGTCTCGATGCCAAGCCGCAAACGACCAGATGGATCGCATCAGGATATTGCCCATCCGGTCAATCAGGAGATGAGAGAATTATTGGAGAAAAGGATACTGGAGGCCTACGAGGCGGAACTGAAAAGTCAGAGTTCGCTGTAAAACGCCTGCGGAACTTTTTTTGGGGCGTCGTCAAGTGGTAAGACAGCAGCCTTTGGAGCTGCCATTCCCAGGTTCGAATCCTGGCGCCCCAGAAAAAATATCATAACTGCACACTATGAAATCTTCCTTCGCATATATCATCGCGCGCCGCGCCATATTTAGTTTCAAACGGAATCACATATCATGATGATGACTCGTACAGATATTAAGATTGTCACTGGTAATTCCAATATCGGACTTGCCAAAATGATTGCCGCTTATGTCGGGGTTGACCTCACCGATTGTTCGGTCGGACGTTTTTCCGACGGCGAAGTTTCGGTACAAATAAATGAGAATATCCGCGGCGCCGACCTGTTTATTGTTCAACCGACGAACGCTCCCGCTGAAAATTTAATGGAACTGCTCATGCTCATCGAAGCCGCGCGGAGAGCCTCGGCTATGCGCATTACCGCGGTGATGCCCTATTACGGGTACGCGCGGCAGGACCGCAAAGACAGACCACGAGTGCCGATCACCGCAAAACTTGTGGCAAATCTTATCACAACAGCGGGCGCCGACAGAATTATTACGCTTGATTTGCATGCCAGCCAGATACAGGGATTTTTTGATCTTCCCCACGACCACTTGTATGCGGCAATTTTATTCAATGATTATTTCCGCAGAATGAGTATCCCTAATTTGGTTATTGTGCCGCCCGATGTCGGATCGCTGAAACTTGCCCGGTCAACCGCCGCGGCATTGAACGCTGAACTTGCAATTGTCGACAAGCGCCGTCCTGCGCCGAACGAATCGCAGGTAATGAATCTCATCGGCGAAGTTGCCGATAGGAATGTGCTTATCCGCGATGATATGGTCGACACCGGCGGCTCAATCTGTCAGGCGGCCGATCACCTCAAAGAAAAAGGGGCGCTTGAAATATACGCCGCCTGTACTCATGGCGTGCTATCCGGAAAAGCCATTGAAAAGATTCAGCGCTCGCCAATCAAGAAAATGATACTCTGTGATTCTGTTGATTTGAGCACAAGAAATCTTCCTGAAAAATTTGAAATTCTCACCTGCGCTGAGCTGATAGGCGAAGCTATCCGGCGCATTTCCGATGAACAGTCTGTTTCGTCTCTCTTTGAAGAACGAACCACAACTGTCCAACAGTAGTTGAACATATTAATTGCATTAGTGGAGGTATAAAAGAGACAATGAAAGAAGTAGCATTAGCCGCGGTTGCGCGGCCCGGAAGCGGCAAAGGTGTCGCCCGCCAGACGCGCATGAGCGGCCAGATCCCGGCCATTGTGTACGGCCCGGAATTAAAAGCTCCAATCTCTGTAGCGATGGGTGAGCGTGATTTTCGCGCGGCAATGAAAACTGCCGGCGGAACGAGCGCAATTTTTAATTTGAGTATCGATGGAAGAGCCAACAAGACGATTTTGCGAGAGATCCAGCGCGATCCTATCACCAGCAAAATCACCCATGTTGATTTCCACGCCATCTCAATGACCAAACCGCTTCACATCAAAGTTCAGATTCACTTTGTGGGAACTTCCAAAGGCGTTAAATCCGAAGGCGGCATCATGCAGACAACACAGCGCGAAGTTGAGATTGCCTGTTTGCCGACTGATATACCGGAGTTTGTCGAGGTTGACGTGTCCAATCTTGGCATCGGTGATTCGCTTCACATTCGGGATTTGAATATCCCCAATGCCACGATGCTCAATGATCCGGATCAGACGCTTGTGGTTATCTCAGCCCCGACTGTTATCAAGGTCGAGACACCGACCGCTGAAGCCGCAGCTGAAGCTGCTGCTGCCGCACCTGCTGCTGGTGGCACACCTGCCGCAGGCGCCAAGCCTGCCGCCGGAGCAAAACCCGCCGCAGGTGCTCCTGTCGCAGACAAGAAGAAACCGGAAAAGAGCGAAAAGCAGAACAAACGATAGTCAGAATCGATTGTTTTTTGAGATTGAGCCGTCAGTGTGTTAAAGCGCTGGCGGCTTTTTTTGGGTGGAAAATGACGGTCACTTGATGCGCGACAGTCCACCGCTACGTCTCGCTCGAATATGAGCACTGGTTACCAGCCTTTCCGCCTCGGCGGACTGACTGCACTTCCTATATCAAGGTGGAATATCTGTGCAGGCCAGAGATTTTCGAATCCGCCAATGGAGGACGGCCTGCACGAAGATGAAGATGGATTCTCAGTCGTTGGCGGGCGGGAATGACATCCTGAGAATTCGTCAGCCAAAAGTGCACTCGCACATCGGCAAATAAAAAGCAATACGCCCTTATTCCACTGTCACCGATTTTGCCAAATTACGAGGTTGGTCGACCGGGCAGTCTCGCATTACCGCAATATGATATGCCAGCAACTGCAACGGTATCACTGACAACAGCGGTGAGAGCAGACGATTTGTGTGTGGGACATAGATCACATGGTTAACGCGTTCAGCGATCTCTGTGTCGCCTTCCGTCGCAATAGCAATCACACGACCGTTACGAGCGCGAACCTCGGAAATATTAGACATAACTTTATCATAAACAGGGTCTTTGAGAGCAATAACCACCACTGGCATATTTTCATCGATCAGCGCAATCGGGCCATGCTTCATCTCTGCCGCAGGATAACCCTCGGCGTGGATATATGATATTTCTTTGAGTTTAAGCGCGCCTTCAAGGGCTACCGGAAAATTAATCCCGCGTCCAAGATAGAGGAAGTTATTACTCTTATAATAGGCCGCAGCAATATCGACGACAGCCTGTTCATTTTTAAGAATCCGCTCTATTTGTTCAGGAATGTGCTGAATCGATTCGATCATTTCATAGCCCTGCTGCGATGACATATTGCGCATCCGGCCAAGCAGATTGGCAATGAGAGAAAGGACCATCACCTGCGAAGTAAAGGCTTTGGTTGAGGCCACCCCAATTTCGGGGCCGGCATGAATGTAGACACCGCCATGGGATTCACGGGCGATAGTCGAGCCGACGACATTGACTACACCGAGCACAGTTGCGCCATGTTTTTTTGCTTCGCGCATTGCCGCCAACGTGTCGGCTGTTTCGCCTGATTGGCTGATTGCAAACAGAAGCGTGGTGTCATCGACAATCGGCGAACGATATCTGAATTCGGAGGCATACTCAACATCCACCGGGACTCGGGCTATTTCTTCGATGAGATACTTTCCAATAAGAGCCGAATGCCATGATGTCCCGCAGGCGGTGATAATGACGCGTCCGACCTTGCGGAGTTCGTCATGCTGAAGGTTCAGTCCATTCAGACGGGAGATTCCTTCTTCGAAATTGAGACGGCCGCGAATGGCGTTGCGAATGGTTGTAGGCTGCTCATGGATTTCTTTGAGCATGAAATGCTCGTAGCCCTCTTTTTCGATCATATCGAGCGTCCATGAGATTTCTTCGATGGTAGGCGTGATTTGGACATTTTGAATAGTCGTAATGTTGTATCCCATCGGGGTGATAGTAGCAATTTCTCCGTCATCGAGATAGACAACTCTATTGGTATGCTCGAGCATCGCAGAAACGTCGGAAGCTACATAATTTTCTCCTTCTCCATGGCCGATAACCAGGGGCGAGCCTTTGCGCGCGGCGACAATCATCTGTGGGTGAAGGGAAGAAATAACCGCGATGCCGTATGTTCCCTCAACTTGAGTTAGAGCGGCGCGAACGGCTTCGGTCAGGTCACCTTTGTAATTTATATGGATGAGATGGACAAGGATTTCGGTGTCGGTCTCAGTCTTAATAATATACCCTTTGCGCATGAGAAATTCTTTAAGGGTGCGGTAATTTTCAATGATGCCATTATGGACCAGCGCAATCTCGCAGTTATTATCGGTGTGGGGATGGGCGTTGACATGGTTTGGCTCTCCATGAGTTGCCCAGCGGGTGTGGGCGATTCCATGGATGCTGTCGATTGTGCGTCCATTGATTGATTCTTCGAGCATCTTGATTTTGCCGACCGATTTGGAAATCATAAGACCCCGCTCGGTCAACATGGCCAGTCCGGCTGAGTCGTAACCGCGGTATTCCAACCGTTTCAAACCATTCAGGAGAATCGGCAATGCCTGTTTATCTCCTACATATCCAACTATTCCACACATATTAATTACCTACATCTGTTTAAAGAACTGCCCTACCCGTTCCACGAGTTCGCCGGTCAGCTTTTGTTGGTTCGTTTCCACAATCACTCTGTATATCGGCTCGGTATTAGATTTTCGCAACTGGACCCACCCGTCCGGAAAGTCAAACCGCAGGCCGTCTCGGCGGTCAATTTCCGCTTTGCCAACCAATTTTTCCGATTCAGTTTCAAAGCGGACAAGCTTCTGATCAAAGTCATCAGGAAGAGTGAACTTAGTTTTTATAGTATAATACCTCGGAAAAGTTTCCACAAGCGCGGAGAGTGTTTTGCCGCTACTTGCAAGTGCCGAAAGGATTAGACCAGCCGCGACCAGACAATCCCGTCCAGAGTGGAATTCAGGGAAAATAACCCCGCCGTTTCCTTCGCCTCCAATCACGCCTCGCTTTTCGCGAAGCATCTGTACTACATTGCTCTCGCCTACCTTTGAATAATAGACTCGTGAACCACAACTTCGCGCGACATCGGCAGTTGTTTTCGATGTGGACAGATTTATCACCGTCGGGCCTCTCCGTTTTTTTAGAACTTCAAGAACCGCGATTGTCAGGGTAAGTTCCTCACTAATTGTCTGGCCGGCTTCGTTTACAAGAACAAGCCGGTCGGCGTCTGGATCACAGGCCATCCCGATATCGGCCTTGTGTTGTTTGACCGCATCGGCCAATCCCTTGAGATTTTTGGGGATAGGCTCGGGCAGATGGACAAAATCGCCGTCACCTTTGCAGTTTATCTTTATGACTTTTGCGCCGAGAGCATGAAGGAATGTCGGCAAGGCGTGTGATCCGGCGCCGTTTATAGCATCGACCACGACTTTGAAACGACGTTTCTTGATCGCAACTTTATTTAGGACGGTTAAGGCAAGGGTTTTGGTGATATGAGAATCTATCCAATGGCTTTGATGGGAAATCCTGCCAATGCGGTTATATGCTTTATAGGCGAAATCTTTGGATGTGTAAATGACCTGAAGCTGGGAATATTCTTCGGCGGTGATAAATTCCCCGCGTTTGTTAAAAAATTTGAGGGCGTTCCATTGAGCCGGATTATGCGAGGCGGTGACACAGATCCCGCCATTTGCTTTGAGCTGTTTCACAGCAATCTCAACGGTGGGAGTCGGAACAACACCGATATCGACCACATCTATACCGACAGAAACCAGCCCTGAAATAACAGCGGCTTTGACCATCTCGCCGCTGGGGCGACTATCGCGGCCCACGACCACAACCCCTTTTTTTAGGAAAGTGCCGAATGCGCACCCGTAAGTCGTTATCATTATAGGTTCTAAGCCGTTTCCGATAACGCCGCGGATGCCCGATGTTGACTGGACTAATTCAGGTTTTGCCATATATCTGTCAATATATCGCTTTTTTAGGACTTAAGTAAAGTAGGAAAGGGGGACCCGGCTTCCCCACGCCACAAGTCGAAGAAAAGATAAGAGGAACTGAGATTGCCGTCCGCCGCGGCGGACCCGCCGTGGAGGGTCATGCCGAAGACGGCACTTCTTGCAACGACATGTTGTGATATTTGTTTTGATTTGGGGGTACCCCGACGCTTGCGGTGGAAGGTGGGTTCTCACTCTTTGTGCAGGCCAGAGACGGCCGGCACGAAGATATTTTCAGTTCTTCTGATATTCGTTGGTTGAAAGCTTCTCAGGTCGCGACATCTTCCTTCTGTTGAATTGCGCTAGAAACTAAGTTGGGAATTGGAATTAAAGCAGCAGATAGACAATCGTCGCGACGGCGCCCACGGCCATACCACCGGCTCCTGCCACAGCCCAGAGCGGCCACGAACCAGACTCGGGTTTTTCTTCAACCACATGGTTCGCAGTGACTTGGCGCACACGACGCTCGGTTCTCTGGCACTGGAACTCATCCCAATGGGATAACAGCTCCTCACATGTTTTATAGCGGTGGACGACTCTGACAGCCAGTAGGTGTTGAAGCATCGCGCTTATGGCCTGAGGGAGAAGCATTTTGACATCGTCGAGTCGAAGGGTATCGGCTGAGTCATATTGCGGTGTGCGACCTGTGATAAGCTGATGAATGATAACGCCCAATGCGTAGATATCTCCTTGGCGGGAGAACTTATGTTCAGGACAGCCATACCAGTTTTTATGTTTGAGGCCATCGTAGTGAACGGGCAACCCGAAATCGGTTATCTTGATGGTGTCATGGTTATCAAAGAGGATATTTGAAGGCCGTATGTTGCCGTGGATGATATTATTTTTATGGGCAAAATCGAGCCCGGCGGCAATCTGAAGCCCGATTGCCATTCCCCGTTCCCAGTCATATTTACGCGCCATTCGGTCGTCCAGCGATCCGCCAGGAGCGTATTCAGAAATAATTACCGTATTCTTTCCTTCTCCGCCAGAGCCGAGAATATTGATGATATTTTTGTGTTTGAGGCTTGCCAACAACTTGGCCTCTTTTCGGCCAGACTCCCCTTTGTTATGCTTTTTGATGACATAGAGTTTTTTGGAGACCCGGTTTTCCACCAGAATTGTCGAGCCGAATTTGGTTTCCTTGATGGTGTCAAGGTGGCGGCATTTTCCAGTAAAGCTGTCGGTCCCACTTATAGAGAAAGAATCAGTCGCCTCCCGTCCGCCACCGGCGATGACTTCAAGAATGGCATTCTTCAGATCAACTGCGGTCTGGTAGCGGTCTTTTGCTTCCTGAGCGAGGCATTTCTGGATGATTTCATCAAAGGCCTTATTGAGACCAGGGACAAGCTCAGAGGGGAATTTGAAATGACCAAGCGGCTTTTTCCCAACCAGTATTTCGTAGATGATTATGCCTACGGCATAGATGTCTGTTGTCTGGTCGACATTGGTCGAGCTGACTTTTTGTTCCGGCGACATATAGGCGAGTGTTCCCATGACGACCTCTGAGGAGGTCAAATCACCTTCAGGCGTCCCGATAATCTGAGCAATCCCGAAATCGGCGACACGGGGGTTTCCTTCGCGGTCGATGAGGATATTCGCTGGTTTGATATCCCGATGGATAACACCATTTTTGTGGGCATAATCGAGGGCTTTGCAGACCTGGGCTATCATCTCAAGTTTTGCATTCACTGGGATTTTGTTTGAGTCAATGACTTCGCGAAGCGAGGTCCCATCGATAAATTCCATAACAAAATAATAGCGGCCACCACTAGTTCCCCGGTCAATGACATGGACGATGTTGGGGTGATTGAGCTTGGCGATAACCATCGATTCCCGCTCGAATCTGCGCACAATATCCGGGTCATCGGTGAGTTTGCTCGACAGGATTTTTATGGCAACATCGCGCCCGAGCGACTCCTGACGCCCTTTGTAGATTTCGGCAATTCCCCCCTGCCCGATCTTGCCGGAGAGGATGTATTCGCCAAACTGTACTGTCTTAGGTTCTTTGACCGTTGTCGCTTCCATCATTTTTACCACGCGTAATATAAAATAAAACAGGGAGAGCGCATGCTCTCCCTGATATAGTCGGCAAAAAGGGCGGAAGGATTATTTCATCAGAAGCATTTTCTTCGTTTTGACATCTGATTCTGTGGCGAGTCTGTAGAAATAAACGCCGCTGGGCTGTTCCAAGGCATCGAAATTGACCGTATGAGCGCCGGCTTCCTGTCTTTTGTCTACGAGGGTAGCCACGCTCTGTCCAAGAATGTTAAAGACTTCGAGCTTAACCTGGCCTGCCTTAGGGAGTGAATAGGCAATCTGTGTAGTCGGATTGAACGGATTGGGATAATTCTGGGCGAGAGCAAATTCCAATGGAATAAGGCCGTTCCCATCGTCGATACCGGTGGCGATTTGAATGGTGACGCTGCCTCGTTCAAACCCCGGAAGATAGGTTATAAGGCCAGCATTATCAGAAAATTCAACCCGGGTCGGAACGGTGATGTTGCCGATCTGGAGGCTGAGATTGAGAGAGTCTACTGGTATAACGGATGGGGGCGCTATTGGCCCAACTGAAAAATGCAAGGTAGCGATAAGGCCCGTCTCTGCTGTAATTGTCGGAACGCGAGTGACATTCAGACTTGGATAAAGAAAAAGTTTAGCAATTTTCAGAGAGTTGTCTCTCATAATATCTTTGCTGAAATCTACGCCAGCGAGGGAGTTGGTATAGGAGACCGAGTCCAAATTCAAATGGACCGAAGGAAACTTTATAGGGATGGACATAGCCGAAATTGAAGCGTTATTTGATTTAAGGCGGATTTCAACGGAAACCTTGTCTCCGGGCTCGGCAATGACATTATCAATAGTGACAACGCCGGTATAGGCGTCTGGATCAGCCGAAACTGAGAGAGCAAATCCTAAAAGAAGGGTTAGCAAAAGACTGAGTTTCTTGAACGTTCGAATCATATTCGCCCTTTCGGTTACCGACAATTTTTATTCTTTCCTCGAAGCAGATAACTTATGGAAGTATCTCTGCACCCGTCAGGGCAAACCATGTGCCGATGACATAGTTTAATAAAAAGCATACTTGCCAAACTAAAAACGACATGATGAACACCCACAAAATGTTATAGTTCAACAACATGGAGGCGCTAATCGGGTGTTGCTGTCTTTTCATTCTTTGTACGTCCAGAAAATTATGGCGAGTATCTGCTGTTTTTGCTTCGAGGTTGTAATGCAACTGGGTGCAATATAACGAAATTTGGCTGAATGTCAAGGCTCAGCTGTTGGGGGTTGAGGTAATGATATTCAAAAAAAGGAGAAGATTTCTCTTCTCCTTAATGGACTTTGTGGACGTTAGAAGAACCTAAGTCGTCTTTACTTTCACAAACATCGTCTTGTTATCCCTCCAGACGAAGAAGATTATTTCATCAGGCTTCTCTTCCTCGATCGCCGTTAAGGCCGCCTCGGCTTCGGCAACTGAGGTAGTCGGGGTAGAACCGATGCGCTGGATAATATCACCCATCTGAAGCCCGCCGATATGAGCCTGGGTGCCGGATTTGATTTTTGAGACGACGACACCTTTGAAAGTGGACTGATCAAGGTTATTAAAGGTAAAGTCTGCAAAGACCATCTCACGAACGGAGAGTTCGAGCGGTTTATGTTCATACTCGGCGGCGTCAAGGGCAGAAATCGGCGCCTTTTCGAGAGTTGTCGGGATTGTAATTTCTGCCGCATCGTCACCGTTTGGTCGAAGGACGCCAAAGGTGACTGTCTTTCCGGAGCCCATTTCGGAAATTCGTTTCTGGAAAACAGAGACACGTTCTTCGCGGTCAACAAGTATTGGGGAATCATCAATTTTGTAGATGACATCGCCGACTTTGAGACCCGCTTTTTCGGCAGGAGAGCCAACGATGACGTCATTGACAATTATCCCGCCCTTGGCATCGAGCTTAAGAAACTCCGCGATATCAGGCGTCAGGGCCTGCAGAGTGATACCCAGCCATGCCCGGTCTACTTTGCCGCGTGTCGGAGGATTGGTAATCACAGTGGATAGCCGCTCGCCAGTGATTACTCCAAGCAGAGGGAAATCAGAGGTTTCGTACGAGTCAAGAAACCCTCCGGCATCGTTGGTTCCATTGCCCGGATCGGTAAGAACCCCGACAACACCAACCGGATTGAGGCGGCTGTCATAGAGCACCGAGCCAATTTCCATTGGACCAAAGCCTACGGTCAGCGGAAATATCTCAGGAGACTCAATTATGCTTGAAAGCATGCCAATGTCTGCCGCCACCGGAGGTGAGACAAATTCGGGAAGCAGCATATAGGTCGCGAGCCATGTTCCAAGAGTGAAGCGAACTTTGGAAGCAAATTTCACCGGAGTAAACTTTTGATCGCCCTTAGATGTGATTTTGACAAATCCAAGTTTTGTGAAGCGATCGACACCGATAAACTCAGCCGACATCTTGTCGCCATCGAGAGTTTTCACCTCGATTTTGGTCGGAGTTGTCCTTATGCTCAGTCCGGATAGAGCTGAAAAGGCATTATCGGTATCAAGGAAACCGCCATCAAAGAGCACGACCCCGTCAGTTGAAACTATCGTACCCAGTACCCGCTGTTTTTGTTCGGAGGTCTGGGATCCGAAGGCAAGCTCGACTCGTATTTCAAGGATAACTGTGTACTCATTCATGGCTTTGCCAAGTCGTTCAAAGTCAAAATTCTGGGCATGGGCGGATGCGGTCACTGCACAGACAAAAAGAAAGGCGAGTACCAGTCGCATGTGTTTCATTTTCGAATAGTTGTATGTTCTGTTATTTGCCATCTGTCAGCCCCAATTCCTCTTTTACTCTTTCCTTTTCAATGTTAAGAACGGCCAGTCTTACGCCGTTCCTGCGTTTGATGGTCAACAGTATTTTTTCGGCTTTGCTCTCGACGAGAACCGTATACTCTTTGATAAAATCGGCAAGGGTGATAATGGGGGTTTTGTTAATCTTCACAATAACATCGCCTCCCCGCACGCCTGCTCCATCGGCAACCCCGACCGGTTTCACTCCGGCAATCATTACCCCAGTCGAGTCCTGAAGCTGGTATTCGATCTGCATCTGGTGTGTGACGCCTTTCACGGTAAAGTCCCATTCACCGGACTCAAAATCCTCTCCTAACAGGTCTCCCAACGAACGGGGGATAACAGTCAATATTTGTTCCTGATCACCGCGAAGTACCCGGAAATTCATAGGTTCACCGGGGGGCTGAGAGGCAATTCGGTTGTAGAAGGGAGGCAATTCCTCAACAAAGCGGGCTGATACAGAGCGGTCATCGACGGCCAGAATAATGTCACCGGCCTGCAGTTGTGCTTCTTCGGCCGGTGAACCGGCATCAACAGAGGCGATAAGCACACCGGTATTGGCTTCTGTGCCAAAATAACTCTCGAGCTCCTGCAATGCCTGGCAATCAACACCTATCCAACTTCGCGATACCTTACCGTCGCGCAGGACAGCCTCGGTGACTTGTTTGACAATATTTACTGGAATAGCAAAGCCGACATTGTTCGCAAGAAATGCCGCTCTCGAGTTAATACCAACTACCTTGCCAGTCATATCAACAAGCGGTCCGCCAGAGTTTCCGGGATTGATTGCGGCATCGGTTTGTATCCACAGGTTATATCGTCCTGTTCGCTCTCCTGATGGAAGCCTGATGTCACTTGAGAAATACCTGTCCTTGGTTGAGATAACTCCGGCGGAAACGCTACGGGCAAGCGACAATGGCGATCCCATGGCGAGTACCTGCTGTCCGACCTGGAGAGAATCGGAATCACCCAATTGGGCTATTGACAGCTTCCCATGATAGTTTGTAAGATCGAGTTTTATAATAGCAAGGTCAGTTGGCGGATCTCCGCCGATATAGGTCGCTGGGACTTGTTCTTTGTCATTTAGGGTACAAATAATTCTCTCGGCTTTTCCAGCAACATGATAGTTGGTGACCACATAGCCATCGGGATGAAATATGACCCCTGAGCCGATAACCGCCTGCTTTTTTAATTCGCCAGTATTGAAATCTTTTATCACCGGCTGAATGTGGACAAGAGCCGGAAGGACATTATCTCGCGCGCGGAAGATCTGGTCCTGAATGCTCTTGGTTGCGGTCTGCCCCGAAGCGATAGTAAGGCACATCAGCCACACGGCTACAACTCTTCGAATCATCAATTCTCCTTAGTATGTAAGACTGAATTCGACCAAGCGTATTGATGATAGGGCTGAATTTGAGCTATGTGCCCCATGCGTTTCCAAGTCAATACGGAATGTCGGCCACTCTGTTTATCTCTTCAACTTTCTGTCTGATTTATACTTCAGGAAGGCGCTGGAACATACAAAAAAACCGCCTTTAGAGGTGGTTTTCTCAAATTTAGACAAAAGCACGGCCTGCGCGACGTTATCTCCAGCGGACATCGACCGAACCCATCCCGACATCGATTCGCATGACAATGCGGTTTTTGGCGGTATCAAAGCCGGGGGATTGATAAGCATCGCGGCCCGCTTTTTCCAAGTCTTCGTTATAAAAATCAACCGATGAGAACCAGTTGTCTCGGTCAGATTCAATCCGCACTGCAACATCAGCCGGAAGGAATATGTCAGCCGAACCCATTCCGACAGAAATATCGATTTCGGACTCGCCGGTATAAGTGCCACGAAGGTCAAGCTCGACAGAGGAAGCGCCGCCCTCGTACCGCATCCTCTGAAAATTCGCATTGCCTATATTGCGAAGGTCAAGAGATGTCGCGCCGGCATTGATAACCAAATCTTCCATCCTTTGGGGATTTGGACGAGAGAAATCAATCACACCAGACACGGCACCAAACTCCATGTCGAGGGCGGTAATCGGGAGTCCGCCGAGGTCGAAATTTGCTTCGCATGCTCCCATCTCCATATTCAATTCCATCGGGTATTTTTCCGAGAGCGTTACATCCCATTCATTCTCCGTTTCATCGGAATCATAATTGCCGTTTCGATTGCGATGGGTCGACTCAAGAAGGAGATAGCCTGTCCCATTTTTATTCTCATACGAATGCTCATAGCGTACCGATTGAGGGGTGTAATAAACATCGGCCGTGACCACTTGAGCCATGTCCTTTGGCTGTATAGTTACCGACCCTGCCGCGAAATCGCAGTCAATAATCAGTTTGGATGCTCCCGAGGCATCAACGGTAAATTGTTCGCGCTTGGGGTCATCGGCGTACAGCACGGCTGTGCTTATTAGACAAATGGTAAATAAGAAAATGAATTTTGATCTTCGTGACATTGTGGACACTCCTCTTCTGCCTGTGTGATTCACTATGCTATACTGAAAATTCCGGCAGAAGTTTCATTCTTCTGGCGAAGAAGACAGCGGGGCGCCGGGAGGGGAGTTCAGGCGGATAGGGGGACGAAGTTCGGTTTTCTGGGGAATAATCGTCGCTGGTGTCGGTATGGGCGGGGGAGCGGGGGCAGGGGCCTCACCATACCCGGTGGCATGATTTTCACTAAAGCTGACATACGGTCGGGATCCAAAGCGCGTCAGCACACTTGCTCCAATGCCTGTCAACAGGGGGAAAGTGGTAATCAGTATCGCAGATACCAGCGATGTCACGCTCACAAACGTGCTGAGCCCGCTATCACTGCTCCCGAATGCCAGCGCGACCAGCCACCAGATAGATAGAAAAAGAGCAATGCCTATCATCGTCAGGGGCAGCGGGGCGAGCGGTTTTTGCATCCATGACGTTGTCGCTCTCTCGCCAAGCCATTGCCCGAAACTGACTACCCCAAGCACGATAGCAAAGTAATAAACGAGCGGGACGAAGGGTATGGCGAGAATGCCGACGATGGTTATTGCCAGAAGTAAAAAGATAATCGGCATGAGAAAGATGAAAAGCAGCCCGATAAGATAGGCTTTGGCGCGATAGTGTGTGACACAGCGGTTGATATTGGCCACTTGTCTTGGCATAAGGGTCACAACGATGAATCCGCTGAAGAGAAAGGCCAGTGTGAATCCGAAAACAACCCATAGGCCATCATAGGTGAATTTTCCTCTGAATATATCGAGTGGCAGTTCGACCGGATCGGTCAACGTCTGATTGCCCTTCACAACGCCGCCCGGTTTCACTTCGATGTCCGGCGCTTTTATATCGCCATCGACCCGTCCTGATTCGGTCACCAGCACCCGTTTGTTGATGGACTGAATGTTTCCCTTGGCCCAGCCTTTGACGGTTATTGTTCCGAGGGTGATAACATCCGCTGTGACATATTCGTCGTAGCCGATAAGCACAGAATTTTGTAGAGGTGCGATAATTTTCTCTTCGGTACAGCGGGTGTCCGCCGGCTCGATACGTCTACGCTCAGAAATTCGTTCAACCGAACGCGTATCGGGAATAAATTTGGCCTGCTCGAAATCGTAGATCCAGCGTTTGCCGGTTGTATCGGCGGCGGTCACGCCATCGGAGTTCAATTTAATCTGTTCAAAGACCTGGCCATCTGCGCCGTTTTGAGCACGCAGAGGCACAGTGCCGAGAATAAATAGCCAAAGAATGGCCAGCGGGGTTACGCGAAATAGTTTTTTGTAAAAAGACCTCACGTACAACATCCTATGTTTAAGCGGAAAAATTAAAACTGGGCGACACTCACATCGCCGCTGCCGGAACGAAGCGCGATTTTAATGCCGCCTTCGCCAAACGTACCAACAATTTCCTGTTTCGACATCGACCGGATTGCGATTGGCATATCAGTCGAAATATCGCCCGTCTTCGAGGTAATCGCGAGGACTCCAGACGACCACTCCGGGATTATGAGACTTATGTTCCCGCTTGCCGTCTCGACAAAACAATCGCGAGAACTCTCAAGACTTGTCTGGAGGTTCACCCGCCCGGTCACGGTTGTTATATCAAGAGCTCCGCGATCCTGGACGATATCTACATCTGCCGACTCGGTCTTGAGCCGGATGTCCCCTTCAACATGCTTGAGCATAATCGCCCCGAGCGCTTGTTTGATAGTCATCGGGCCGATGAGAAATTCTCCTGAGGTGGAACCGGAACCGTTTTCAATCTCGATTTTACCTTCAATACTGTTCAGTTCAATCGTCGATGCCGAGGATCGGATTTGGAAGCCTCCGGATAAACCTGCCGCCGTAATATGACCGCTCGTGTTGGTGATTTCCACATTGCAGCCTTCGGGGACAGAAATATTCCAATCAACATCCCCAAAAGAATCAAAATGTCCCGAGCCGATCATCTTCTGCCAAAAGTTGTCGCTTTTATTGAGCAAGCGAAGGTAGTTCGTTGTAACGGTCACAGAGCCATTCTCTTCTTCAACTTTAATTTCAATATGGGCCGCAACTTCTTCAGCTTCTTCGTTATTTGTTGCATCCACTCTTTTAATGGCGTCAATTGTTATCATTCCTGATTCGTTTACACTAAAATGGGCATCGCCGCCAATATATGTCAGTTTCAGACTTGACGTCTCTTTGACCTCTACAGCTTTCTGGTACGCAAAAACAAACTCTTTTGCATTCAGGCTGGCGCCAGAGAACAGAATCGGAAGGATAATCAGTGTCATATTGCGATTAAAACATTTTATCACGGCAGTCACTCCTCGTTAGATATTTTTTAGCTTCTTTTTCAGAAGCTCCCGGGCGCGGAAAATACGCGCTTTAACGGTTCCGACCGGGATATCTAATAAATCGGCAATTTCTTCGTACGATTTATCCTCTTGATGCCTGTGAATGATGACTTCGCGGTATTTGTGGGGAAGTGAGCCAATTGCTTCCTCGATGGTAAATTTCTGCTGTTTCTTCTCAAGGTCCATCTCCGGATTGTAAGAGTTATCGGGAACCTCAATCTCCACAGAGCCGTCCTCAGTTTCGAATGGCCGATCCAGCGACAAAGCCTGGATTCGGCGTTTTCGAAGGAAGTCTATGGATGAATTGGCCGCGATTTTGTACAGCCATGTCGAAAAGCGGAACTCTGAGCGATAGGAGGCAAGCGAGGCGAATGCTTTCATGAACGTTTCCTGCACCAAATCGTTTGAGGCATCGGAATTTCTCACAATTCGATTTATCACATGAAAGAGCGGTTGGCGATGACGCTCAACCAAATGAGCATACGCCTTCTGGCTACCTGCCAGCGCCTCTGCGATGATAATTGCCTCTTCTTCCTGTTCTGTCACTCGGTCTGCCCTTCATCGTTCATACGAAACCGGGCCCCCTCTGCTGCATAGCCATAGAGGAAAAGAATAACATTTCGGGCCAGCGATTACAAGCTAAAGTCCTTGTATGCTATGGAAGTGGGGGTTGTGAATCGTAGAAAGGATCAGCCGTTTATGTAGCCCTGCAAATAGCATGCTTTGTCGGTATGAGTTCGAAGGTCTATTCTGTGCTCCAAGAAGGCCTTCAAGTTCGTCAGAAAGAACGTCCAGCCCATGACACAACCCAGATGCATTTTCACTCGATCATCAGGGCTGTCTTTCATACCGTACTGATGAAGCTCGCAGAGGCTTCCGCCCGTAATCTTGGAAATACTGACAGAAACTTGCTCTCCATTTGGTCCGAACGGAAAGACAAAGAGCTTGTCTTGCTTTATATCTGTAACTTTGGTCTCATGCACATCGCCGCCTATCCATTTCAAATAAATCCTGCCGCCTTTGACGGGCTCAATAATCGAGACCTCGGTAAACCATTTGACACAAATTTTGTCGTCAATCCATGCGCGAAAGACTTTCTCCGGCGGCGCCGCAATCGCTATTTTATGAGTGAACTGGCTCCAGTCGTGCTTTTTTTTAACTGCCATGGAAATCCCTTTGAATCTGCTTCTCTGCTATGTCTGAGAAAATTATCAGCCGTTGATGTAGCCAGCCTTGTAGCTTTTGAGGAAGTCGTGACAGCGCAGATCAACTTTGTGTTCGAGAAATGCTTTGAGGTTGGTAAGAAAAAATGTCCATCCCTGCCTGCAGCCCAGATGGGTTTCGACAATCTCGGCCGGTGTGGTCTTAATGCCGGTCTGACGGAGCTCGATTCTCGTTCCTGTCTTGATTTTGGTAAATGTAATTTCAACTTCTGTTTTGTTAATAAACCCAATTCTGAGGACTCGGTCTTTTTTGATTTCCCGAATGGTCGTTGTCAGCTTATCGCCATCGAGATTGACAAGCGTGTATTCGCCGCCTTTTTGCGGGTCGACAGTGGAACCATAGGCGAACCACTTATTGATAACCTTTTCGTCTACCCAGGCCGCAAAGGCTTTGTCTGTGGGAACTGTTATTTCGATTTTCAGGGAGAATTGTGTCCAATCGTGGGGTATAGAATCGGCCATGAAATTACCTTGTAAAATTATTTTCGGTCGTGTCTCGCGGGGTTTGTTCTCATATACTCAAGCCGGAAGGGTAAAACACATCCCACTTTTCCGACTTGCTGTTGGAATATTAAACAATTTTTCTCTCAAGGACAACTAAAAAGAACGCATCGCTTGAGTGAATATCAAAACAGTCCGTTACTACAACTGGAAGCGTAGCTAAAAACGCACGTAGATCGGCATTTCTTGTAGTGCAAATTCGACCACGGGGGCAGGGCCGAATTTGCCTTACTGTGAACTGTCGATCTATTGTTTTTATTGGCCAGACGCCGGGGCCGCGGTGCGTTTTAACTGAGAAATCATGACGACCAGCAACGAAATCATCTGGTCTGATGTCCGATCTGGTCCGGTCAATTTGAAAAATACGTTTCCTTCAGGCGCTTCAACGACAACTCCAACCATACGGTAGTTTTCTTTTGGTGTGGTCTTGCCCGACATGGGCCCGCCGACAGAGGCATTGTATGTTCCCGCAACTTCAATTGTGTGAACCGGCAGACCATCTACTGTCATATGCTGCTCCAACGCCAAATCCTGCGGCGTGTAGTCCTCGGAAACTGACATCTGGTTGAGCCAGCGACTCATATTTTCCTGAATTCCTCCTCCGTTTTGCGCCCCAAAGTAGAAAACCGTCACTGTCGCAGAGTCTGACTCTCCCTGCACAGGACCAAAGATGTAGCTCGCGGCACGCATTCCGCTCGGTCCAAGGTCGCTCCATGTCAAGGGAGGACGAAAAGTTACTCCGGCGATATTGACCGGCGTACCATCGAGGACGATCGTTGTATCAAGGGCCATAGAAAATACAGATGTTGCTGGACGAGATGGTTTCTGTGCCTCTTGTTCGCCACTACAGCCAACAGCGGTCACAAATACCAATAGCGCAAATATGCAGTTCCATTTTTGAATTATCATTGCTTCTCCCTCTATCTCCCCGAATCTACGTGTAATATCTTTCTTATAGAGTTCCAATTTACGTCATGAGGGAGAGAATGCAAAGAGGAAAAAGTAACCATTTGTGCTTCAGAGGGTGTGAAAGAATCTTCTGCAGCCCACCTAACCGGGCATATTGATCATCTCGCACGCTGGTAGGGCGGGGTCCGTCTTCGAACCCGCCAATTGTATGACCGTCCGGTCATCCCACGACAGGCGGACTTCGGAAGCCTCAGCACTCACTCCTCGCTGTACGCTCGAAGTGACCAAGACTCGACGGAAAAGAATATGAGATTGCCACGCCTCGCCCCGCAATGACGGGGTTGAAATATCACCCCAGTCCGTCATAGGCGGAGGGTCCATCCTCTCTTTAATCTCGTACCACACTCCGCCGTGGCGGACGGTGTGATCTTTTCTTCGGTGCGCGACAGAGAAGTCCCGCACGAATATCTATCATGGATTCCGGCCTGCGCCGGAATGAAATTATAATCCCCCAGGCTCGGTTAAGCCTGAGGGGTTGTGAATAGAAGCAGAGGTAAAATAAGAAAGGGAAATCGATCAGATTGACCTTGCCCCCAAAAACCGGTCCAGCTGTTATGTTAGTAAATCTGGATTTTGAAGGAGGCCGGTATGAACAAGAAGCGGTTGCGCCCGGAACAGATC
>JAWXAN010000020.1 GCA_034439475.1 Candidatus Zixiibacteriota bacterium | reverse complement strand
GTCAGACGTCATTCGAGCCTGAAGTATATCAGTCCGGTTGACTTTGAACTCATAAACAAATAACCTTAGAAAACTCTCCATTATTTCAGGGCAAGATCAGATCCCCGTGATCCTGACATCTTATCTTCTTGCGGGACGCCCCGCCAGACTGTGGTTAGGCGATTCTGTAATCCTCATGAATATGCCCTCACCCTCCCCTCTTCCAGGGGGAGAGGGAAATAACGAAACTCTCTACATGTCGTTGCGAGGAGCCCCGCTTCGCGGGATAAACTTCGTGACGCGGCAATCTCAGTTCATCCTCTTCTCTCCCGTGGAGGGTTCTTCGATATTAGTAGGTGGGTCCGCCGTGGCGGGTTGCCCCGCACAAAATTTCAGCAACTCGATTATTCTCTCACTGGTCAGGAAAAACCCAGCCGTTGGCTGGGCTACGGGAAGAAAAGATCATACCGTCGTGGCGGATTTCGGGAGTGTGGTACAAGATTCAAAGCCGGACCCTCTGCGCGTCATTGCGAGTCCGCCGCAGGCGGATCAGCCACGACGTGGCAATCTCAGTTCATCTTCTTTTTGGCGTGGGGCGGAAACGGACCCGCGCTACCTCTAACTAACGTTCGATTTTCTCACCCGTCATGAGTTCGATTTCATCAAGCAGAGTCGAAACCAGATCTTTTTCATCCATCCGTCTGACAATCTGCCCCTTCTTAATGAGAATCCCTTTGCCGTCCCCACCGGCAATGCCGACATCGGCCGCGGCAGCCTCACCGGGCCCGTTAACCGCGCAACCCATAACAGCAACTTTCAACGGCTTTTTGATATGGCGAGTTTTCCGTTCTATCTCCTCAGCCATAGGAATCATATCGATCTGGCATCGTCCGCATGTCGGACAGGCGATGACTTCAATCGCGTCATTTTTTAAGGCGCATGACATCAGGATTTGTTTTGCGACACGCGGCTCATGAATTGGATCGGCTGTCAGCGACACCCGAATCGTATCTCCGATTCCGGTCATCAAAATTGCGCCGATTCCAACAGAGGACTTGATTGTGCCGGTTTCCAACGTGCCAGCTTCGGTAATACCAATATGGAGCGGGTAATCGCATTTTTGCGCCAGCATATGATAAGCCCAGAAGGCGGTGGTGGTGTTGGTCGATTTGACTGAGATGACGATGTCGGTGAAATTCATATCCTCAAGCACCGCTATCTCCCTCAAGGCTGTCTCAACAAACCCCTCGGGGTTGTCGTGGCCGAATTTTTCAAGCACATCAGGCGGAAGTGAGCCTGAGTTCACGCCGATTCGAATTGGGACACCGGCATCTTTGGCAGCTTTGGTGACTTCGCGTACTTTCCACTCGGCGCCAATATTACCCGGGTTTATTCTAATCTTGTCGAAACCGGCTTCAATTGCTTTAAGCGCAAGTTTATACTGAAAGTGAATATCGGCAACAAGCGGTTTTGAGACGCGCTGGCGTATTTGACGAAGGTGGTCGGCGGCGTCATGGTTGAGAACCGAAAGTCTGACTATGTCACAGCCTGCTTCAAACAGGTCGTTACATTGTTTTACAGTTGCCTCAATGTCGCGTGTATCAGTAGTAGTCATAGACTGCACGGCGATAGGGAAGCCGCCGCCAATAAGGACATCACCGATTTTAACCGAGCGGCTTTTACGTCTTTTTATAGGATAGATAAGTTCCATTGCTAATATCTTGACCTCATACGTAGTGTGGTATACTTTGCATAAATGTACGTCTTTAACGCGTTGACGCAATGAAAAGTTCGACCTATTTTCTCTGGCTCAGACGACTCAGCCCGTTCATTCTTGTGGCAGTCTTGTGGTTCGGATACCGCCTGATTGGCGATCAAAGAACATTATCCCAAAATGCAGAGCGTGAGTTATTCGGACTTGCGACCGCCAAAGTCTGGATAGCCACAGCCAAATACCGCGACCAGCCAGAAAAATTTCTCCTCTACCGGGATTCACTGTTGAGTGAAATGGAATTGTCTCCTGAGCAGATGTTTGATTATATCGAAAAATCAGAAGATGACCCGGACCGAATGCTTCTGTTCACCCAGGTGGTGAAACGGCTGATCGATTCGCTGTATAGTGTGCAGTTATCGGTGTTGATCAAGGATTCCGCCGTCGCAAAGCGATAATCCTATCGCCCATTAAGCGTGATCTAAGGAATTATTCCGAGGCCGGGAAGGCATTGGGATAGTGCTCGAGTTTTCCGTTCATAAACGTAATTACATCGAAACGAAGATCAACTTTTTCAATTTGGCGTGACAGTATGAAAGCCTGGGCGGCAAGAGTCAGATGCTTCTGCTTTCTATTGTCGACGCGCTCGGAGGGGTGGCCAAACTTCTCCCCGTTTGAGGATTTGACTTCGGCAAATACCAGCAAACTCTCTTTCTGTACAATAAGGTCAATTTCCTTGTGCCCGCTTCGCCAGTTCCGCTCGACAATCACGAATCCTTGTTCGCGAAAGTAGTCCGCGGCCTTCTCTTCATAGAGCGCAAATTTCTTTTTTCGAGGAGTTGATCCACCATCGGATTGATTCGACGGCATACTATACGACTGAAAAATCTTTGAGGAGTTGTGCCACCGGTTTGAATGATTTGCGGTGAATGTCGCATGGGCCATGCTCTTTCAGTTCTGCAAGATGAGCCGAGGTCGGATAGCCCTTATGGACAGAAAATGAAAACGAAGGATAAAGCACTTCATAGTGGTCCATGATGCGGTCGCGGGTTACCTTGGCGATGACCGAAGCCGCGGCGATGGATTTGCAGCGACTGTCGCCGCTGATTATGGCATATTGAGGCTGTGGAAGGTTCGGGATTGTGTAACTGCCATCGACAAGTATGACATCGGGCTTGGCCGCTAACTCCATGACCGCTTTTCTCATAGCCATGAGCGAGGCACGGAGAATATTTATGTTGTCAATGGTTTTATGGTCAATTATGCCTATTGCGCATGGAATCTGCATACTTGCGATCTGTTCAAAAATCCGATTGCGCTGAGACGCTGAGAGTTTTTTGGAATCGTCGAGTCCGTCGATAACGATATCAGGCGATAATATTACTGCCGCGGCCACTACTGGTCCGGCCAATGGGCCGCGTCCGACTTCATCAACACCACAAATGGCGCCATATCCCTGCGATAAGACAGCTTGTTCAATGTCCAAATTGATGATCTCGGTAATGCTCAACGGTGCATCCTTGTCTGAGTCTTTCTCTTCAGTGATAGTCGATGGTTACACTTCTGTATCACACACGCTCTATTATGTTGTACCGAGATAACACGGCGCAAGCTAAATAAATCGTAGTTATAGTATCGGCTCTTCTAATCCTTTAGTTAGCGTCGCTCATTTCGTATACTTGGTCTATGAAAAAAGGAAAGGGAAATGAGCTATTTGGAGAACCGAAGACCGAGCTTGAGTTCAGAGTCATCGCCGGCACGCTCAAAGGGAAACGCATTGTCGCCCCTAACCTTGGCATCACTCGCCCTCCGCTGACACGTATCCGCAAATCGATATTTGATTTTCTTATGCCCTATATTGGTGGGGCGAGCTATCTTGATCTATTCAGCGGAACCGGCTCATATCTTTTCGAGGCCGTATCAAGAGGGGCGATACGCGCGATAGGGGTGGAGCGGGAGAAGAAATTGGCCGTTTCGATTAATGCACAAGCTGAGGCCTTTGGTCTCGGTCAGACATTGCACTGCCAGACTGATGATGTTTTTGCGGCAATTCCGAAACTTGCCAAACAAGGCGAGCTATTTGATATTATCATGATCGCCCCGCCACAATATCTAAAGCTCATAGACAAAACCCTTGCCCTGTTGCGCGCTGAGAACTTAACGGGCTCCGAAACACTGATACTGACCCAACACGACAGCAACGAGACTTACAAGATCAATTTGAATGGTTTTGAGCTTCTACAACGTCGAAAATACGGCAACACGACTTTCACTGTTTTGCGTGGCGCGGAGGGTGTATGATGAAGGTGAAAAATCCTTATCTTATAATGTCATACTCCGCTGACGGAGTAACCAGAGATTCCTCTTCGTGTGGCGCGTCTCTGCCCAGCACCAAGGATTAAGACGAATATGAGATTGCCATCCGCCACGGCGGACTCAGAAGGTGAAACTCGCAATGGGCATAATAGCCAAAAAGTGTTGGTAAATTTCTGATATCTTCTTGT
>JAWXAN010000019.1 GCA_034439475.1 Candidatus Zixiibacteriota bacterium | reverse complement strand
TGCCATCCCAACTTCGTTTCTTCATGACTAACTCCTTTGTGAAATTAGCCACAAGATACTCTCTATCGCTCAGCTACGCACTAATGGGGAGCAGTATAATCACACCAAAGAGAAGAGATTTGACACGCTTCATCTACCTCCCGGTTCAGATAGAATTTAGGAAGTTTCGCCCGACGGGAGTTTGTTGTATGTCTCGCATGAGCAAGGCACAGCCGTTGTAAGAGCCGATTCGCTCACTTTGGTGACCATGTTGCCGTACCATTGCGACAGAGGCATCTTTGCGTCCTCAAACGGAGAATACTTGGCCTTATGTAGTTCCGATTCCGGCTTTCATATACTAAGTGCACTCACTTATTCAGTTCTTTATAGTGACAGTTCCACAGTGTCGAGCGGAATTTTTTCAAAAGATGGTAGAACTTTCTATGCCTGTCGGGGGGCAGTGTATACATGGTCAGTTGATTCAGGACTCAACCATCGAAAAATTTTCCGAACAATCCGAACAGAATACGTGTAACTCCAGATGGACAGTACTGGCTCCTTCCCTCTTGGATAGATTACTGTACAGACCTTGTTAGAGAGTTTACGATGTTAGAACCGATAGTGTGGTCTATTCTAAATATGTTAACCCTGGTAACGGCGAGTTAGCGGTCACTCCAAATGGGGATTATTTTCTTTATAGTTCTCAAGGCATCATTTTTTTATTTGTTCTCCGCCCCCGTCCGCCATCTTCCTGCTTGATGTAAAAAATAATTTCATGGAGATTGAAATTAATACAATTGGCTTTGATCCGACGCCATGCTACGGGGGCAGATGTGATAGTCTATTTCCTGTAGTACCTATGGTAATTACACCGGATGGCAACAAGCTGGTGGCAATTAGAGCCATGCCCGGATTCAAGATGGCCACCTTCGATTTCGAGACAATGAAGGCGGAAGATTTTTATAAGTTTACGTTAGTCAATTTCCGTCATGCGGTTTGTCAAAGCAGACCGTAAGTAATAATCAAGCTGGGGGTTCATCGCGCGAGGTGTCCCCAGAAGGGGAGCATCGCCACACACAAACACTTCTTTCCTCAACAACAAAAAACCCGCTTATGAGCGGGGCTTTTTTTAAACATTCAAAATGCTTCCTATTGGCAAGGAGCAGTTGGAGCCAAACTGATAAAGAGAAAATCAATGAGCGCTGTCAAATCGCTGATGTCAACACCACCTGTGCCGTCGGTGTTGGCTTCGTTCTCACAACAAAGCGGTGATAGAGAGATAAATAGATTGTCAATAAGCGCCGTGAGATCGCTTATATCCGAGGCATCGCCCGGGTCGCAATCGACATTGCCGGTGCTTCCTGTACAACATGGCGGAGTCAGCGGATCGAAAGTCAGCACGTAGAGTCCGGTCGACAAATCTGAAGCCACCAATTTACCCGAGGCAAAGAAGGGATAGACTGTCCAACAGCCTTCGTATCCGATGACATTGGGCTGGTAGGTATCGTAGTAACCGGCCTCGAATGGATTTAACGGATCGGCGACATTCCAGACGCGGACACCATGGGAGTAGTGGCCAATATAGAGAAAGCTGTCTTTGACATATGAATTGTGCACCGGCTGAACCGAATCAAGTATCATCTGCGAAACCAAACTCACAGAGTTTATATCGGCAATATCAAACACACGCGTCCAGTTGTGCGTGCCGATTTCGTCTCCGACATAGAGATAGTTGCCATCGTCAGAAAATTCGACATTATGCGTTCCCGAGCCGGTGTAATTGAAACCGCCAATGCGAACTGGAGCGGCGATATTGGAAATATCGACAAACTCGACACCGGTGCCATAGATTCCTGCGCCCGCCAAAATATCATTTCGGATATCTGTGTCATGATAATAGAATGATGTGAAATGGCTGACAAATGTCGGCGCAGCGGGATTGGTAATGTTGTAAACATTAAAGGCGTTTATACTTTGACCGTTTAATATCAAATAATTCTTATAAATATTGTGTGTATGCGCGCCAGTTCCGACGGTGCTGACCTGAACTGGATTTTCGATATCACTGACATCAAATATCTGCGCGGCCTCTGTCTCTTTGCAGGTGATAATATAATGTCGATAGACTTTCACTTCTTTGGTGTCTTTGCCGGGGCTTATTGACGGCAAAAAGCTGACTTCGACTGGCGGATTAGCGGCGATGTCGATAACACTGACCCCTTCATCGCGGGCGCAGACCAGAGCATATTCTTTGCCAGTTATTGAATCGGTATATCCCCAGATTCCGCCGTACGAAGACCGTTCATGCCAATAGCCGGTGAGCGTCATATTTGAAGACATATTCTTTGGTATGGCTGTGAGATTCCGGCTAAAGCCAAGAACATTATTTGCGGCATCGACGGCTTCGATTCTATAATGCTGGGTTACCCCGTCTGTGAGACCGCTGTGACTGAAAGTCCGCGAAGAAGACGACGGGGAGGAAATGAGGTTTGCAGCAGGTGAGGATGGGCCATTATACAGTCGGTAGTGATCAACGCCCGGGAGATAGCATGTCCATGTCAGTGTCAGTTTTCCGGAGGCCGGTATAGCGCGAAAATTTTTGACATAATACGGGGTAATTGCCAGAGTTGCCGGAAGAACCTGCATCAGTGTAAATCCTGTTTCGAGCATTGGCCACCAGCCATAGACAACATCCAAATTAGAAGCACCCAATTGAATGTTGACACCGTTATAAGTTGCGCCGGTGCCGTCGTAGTTACTAAGCATTATAAAGACATATTCGCGCTTGCCCAAGCTGGTCGCATTTGGATCCCATGTCAGATTAGGCGCCCCCTCGGTTGATGCTTCGACAAAACAGATGTTTAATCTACGAGGACTGCCCGGGTTTGACATATCCCAGGCCGAGCCGGGAAATGTTCCGACACCCGAGGAGGCGTAACCGAGGTCACGGCGGAAAGTCCGGCAGACGCTTGTTGTAACATTGCTAAACCTGAGTTCAATCGGAACAAACTGCGACGCTGTCAGATTGCTGCCGAAAAATATTTCGCCCCGTCCAACGCTGTTAAAGAATGTCTCGCCTCCGGTATGACTAACTCCCCTCATCCAGCGGGTAGCTCCCACCCACAAGGCTTCGACGTCCGGATCGGCTTGGGCAGCAAGCGCAGAACGAGCAGGAGATTTTATACCCTCAGCAATGGGATTTTCGATGAGTTGCTCTTGGTTGATTCCTGTTCCGAACCAATTGGCGGGGTCCGGGAGCTTTTGAGCTTCGGCGTGGGTAATGGCTGCCGCAACGGAAATGAGAACCGCCAAAGCAAAACATGTGTGCTTGAATTGCATTGTCATCCTTCCAATGAGGTAATGTCTTTTTGGCTAATATAGCGAAAAAATCCTGATTTGGCAACATAAAGTAGACGTGAGGGAACTCGCCTGCGCAAAGAATCCCGACCTTGACTGCGGTTTGACATTCCGTATCTTGGGGGCATGACTACCCTATTGGAATTTGAAAAGATACTGAAATCAGAATTTCCCGATGACCGGCTGACCTATCAAAAATCGGTGCCGACTTTTCATCCGCAAGACGCTAACGAAGCCGCGGCTTGTGTCCGACTTGCGATCCGCTACAAACAGAAGATTTTCATAACCGGATTTGGGAATAATATCGATCCGCTCCGCGAGCCATTCGTCTCAATGCTGAGTATACGTACTGACCGGCTGAATGATGTTATCGATGTCTCGCCGGGGGATTTCTACATTACTGTCGGTTCAGGATTTCCGTTGCGCGAACTCAATGTCAAACTGAAACGTCACAAACTATTTTTGCCGCATGCCCTGCTTCCGTATGTCGGCTCGGTTGGCGGCGCAGTCGCGACTAATCTGAGCGGTCGGATGAATATGCATCCATTGCCCATAAAAAAATATCTCATCAAAGCCGAGATCGTGACTCCTGAAGGCGAAATTGTCACACCGGGTTCGGTCTGCTTCAAATCTGTTTCAGGATATGATATCGTAAAAATCTTTGCGCCCTCATGGGGATTGCTGGGACTTGTGGTAAGCGCGACCTTTCGGGTGATGCCGGATTCGGCTATTGAAGAATTCGCAGATATCAAGATGAGCGCTATCGAGAGAGAACGATTTCTAAGCGGATTGGACGAGACCAATCAATCCACAGATGCCCAGTACTGCCGCAAAATAAGACAGAAATTCGACCCGCATGAGGTTTTTCCGACAGTATGAGAGACGGGCATTGAAAAGGGAAAACGCATAATGATTCAAACAACGCGCGCGGCAAAGGGATCGACAATCGCTGTGCTGGGGGCATCAACAAAACCCGGGCGCATTTCGTTTCTTGCCATGAAAATGCTCAAAGCAAACGGCTTTTTGCCGATAGCGGTTCATCCGGCGGGGCATGACATCGATGGTATGCCCGGTGTGCGATTACTAAGCGACATTCAAAAGACTGTGGACACCGTCATCGTCTATATCAACGCGCAGATTTCATCTGCCGAGAAAGAAAATATTCTCGCGCTGAAACCTCGCCGGGTCATCTTCAATCCTGGGGCTGAAAATGAAAGCCTTGCAGAAACCCTTATAAGCGCGGGTATTGAGATCGTGGAAAACTGCACACTGGTTTTGCTTAAGACAAATCAGTTCTAGATATTTTTCTTTATTTGATATCTGTCAACAGGCTCTCTATCGTCTAATTATTGTGATATTCCAGCATCATCGCAATTAATGCGAGGTTTGTGCGTATAAGCCTTAAAGGCTGTGCTACGCCCAAGACTATACATACCTGAAAGAAAAGAGCGAAATTCAGTTCCAACTGTGCCTCCGAATTACTGAAAGTACGATATGCAAAGACTCAAAAACAAAGTTGTGGTTATTACCGGGGCATCGCGTGGGATCGGGCGAGGGATCGCCACTCTGTTTGCCCGTGAACAGACCCGGCTTGTGCTCTGTGCGCGCTCCAAAACCGCGCTTGAGGATACAGCCCGCTCTTTGGATATAGATCCTGACAACTGCAAAATTGTGGTCGCAGATATTCGTAGGTCCGATGAAATGAAACGTCTCATCGATACCGCGTATATAACATTCAATCAGGTGGACATTTTTGTCAACAATGCTGGAGTCGGAGTTAACAAGAATCTTTTAGATACATCGGTTACCGAATTTGATCTTATTTTCGATACGAACATCCGAGCCGTGTTCTGTTGTCTTAAAGCGCTTATTCCGCGAATGCGCGCTCACGGATCCGGGCAAATCATCAATGTATCATCGATGGCCGGAAAAGCGGGACGGGCCGGAAGGTCTGTCTATGCCGCATCAAAAGCGGCGCTCAATATTTTCAGCGAAGCCGTCGCAAATGAGGTCAGAAATTATAATATAAAAGTCTCGCTTGTATCTCCCTCGGCAACGAATACGCAGCTCATGTCTGAGATGGACGCGACCGCATCATCGCGAAGTAAGGCTGTAAAATGGCTGACCGTCGAGGAGGTCGCCGAGGCAGTTTTATTTCTGGCTAAGCAGAATGAAAATGTCTGGGTGTCACTTGCCGAGATCCAGCCGCTGCTGGTCCGGCGGTAATACGCCGTAATATCTTATACCGCGTCGAGCAGGGAGACGCTCTGTTCCAACACAAGGCGGCCATCGCGGAGTATCGGCAGAACAGGAATTGAGTCAATATCGGTTGCTATTTCAACGTCGCCGCCAAATCCTATCGATGTCAGAAAGCGGGCATGTTCCCCCTGCTGGATGGTCGGGCGTATTGCGGTCTTGTTCGAACGATAGAGCAATTGCGCCAGCGAGCCAGCATCGTTTGTGCGAAATTCTTTCTTATGGACCACCTGCAGTTGATGAAGCAAAATCCCGCCGCAGATTGTGTCTTCGATGGAAAAACTCCCCTCGCGTCCTGAGCAGACAATAGTCACATCGCAATCCTCCTCGGCGATTTTGGTCGCAACCACTGAGAGATTGACCAGTGCGCAGGCAATAACGAGCTTTGCCGAGTGGGTCCGCCCAAACACAGGTGTGCCATTGGTCGTTGTCATAATGACGAACTTGCCGCCCACAGATGCCTCGGTGAATTCGGCAGGAGAATTGCCGAGTGTAAAGTTATCTATCTTGACTCCGTTTCGCTCGCCGGCAAGTACTGCAATGTCTGAGCCAAGCTTTGACCTGAGATCGCCGGCTTCCCCCGGGCCATCAGCGGGAATAACGCCCTTGGCCTTAGCTTTCAAGGCGGCGCAAATTGACGTGGTGGCACGGAGAACATCGATAACAACCACGGTGCGGTTTTCGAAACTCGATTTCTCGAATGGTATAGGCGTGAGGAAAAGATCAACGTGCATAATAGGCAAGATACATCAAAAATCAGCGGTGTGTGGCATGTTTATAAAAAGGAGGCTTGACAACTGTGGCTTCATAGGCCGATGAACGAATGGCAATCCCGACTTTTGAGCCGATTTTTGATTTCTCGAGCGGGACATAACCAAGCGCGATCGGTTTCTGCAGCGACGGCGAGAAAGTACCCGAGGTCACCGTGCCAATGACGCGGCCGGAATCGATAATATCATAGCCATGTCGGGGAAAGACTTTGCCTTCCATCTCAAGGCAGACCAGACGTCGTTTTGGCTTTTCATCCCGCTGTTTCACAAGAATATTTTTTGCTATAAACTCTTTTTCGAAATCCACAATCCATGACAAACCGGCCTCGACGGGTGTGGTCGTCTGGTCTATATCATTGCCGTACAGGGACATTTTCATCTCAAGTCGCAATGAGTCGCGCGCGCCAAGACCAATAAGTTCCAGGCCATGTTTTGTCCCGGCTGAGAGCACAGCGCCCATAACTGTTTTGGCGTCATTGCTTGGGATATAAAGTTCGAATCCATCCTCGCCCGTATATCCGGTTCGAGAGAAAAGAAGATTAACACCGCCGACTCTGTCTCGTGCGCAGGTGTAATAGCCCATTTCATCGAGCGGGTAATCGGTAAGTTCGCTCATAAGCTTTTGGGCGTTTGGACCCTGAATGGCAAGAAGACCCAGTTCGTCGGAAAGGTTCACAAGCTTGACATTTCCGAATCGATGGGAATCAAGCCAGGCATAATCTTTGTCGATGTTGGACGCATTGACGACCAGAAAGAAACGGTCTTGGAGCCGGTAGACAAGTAGGTCATCGACAATTCCGCCATCGGGGTATGTCATGCAGCTGTATTGAATCTTTCCAGGAGTAAGCGAACTGACATTATTGGTGGTTGTTTTTTGGAGAAATTCAAGCGCGTCAGAGCCTGTGACTTCGAATTCGCCCATGTGCGATAAATCGAACAGACCAATATTTTGCCGGACGGCAAGGTGCTCTGCGGTCATACCTTTACTGTATTGGATAGGCATAAGATAGCCGGCGAAGTTGACCATTTTGGCTCCGGTGGAAATATGAAAATCATAGAAAGGCGTCTTGCGTGCTTCAAGTGCGGTAATCATGAACTCCTTTTGGCTATTTATAGCATCGCCATACGATTATTGGCCGGTTTTTGTGACGTATTTATGAATGGTTGCGACGGAACAGCCATACCGCTCGGCCAGCGTCTTCTTGCTCTCAACAACTGATAATCGGCTCTTAACAAGTCTGGCATATTCAGCAATAATTTCTTCTTTTTTAGCCTGTAACAATTTGTTTTTGCCAGCGTTGTCCCATGCGAGAGCCCCGCAAGAATCACAGAGTTGGGAAAACAGGTTTCGTGGTTTGCGACAGCGAACACAGAGTCCATTAGCACGAAGATTATCCTGCCGCTCTACTTCTACCCGGCTCATCTCCGCTCGGCAGGACACACAGAGATCGAACTTCGAGCGATTCACGGCGCCACACCGCGAGCATTTTTGCTTTGCTTTGTATCGCGCTCGGCGCAGTGCTGACCTCCGCGCTGCCTTTTCATTAGGTGTGCCAGTTGTCATTGGTTAACAGGGCGTTCTCATATACTAAAATAAAGCAAGTGGGAGATAATTGTCAATCTCAATCACGCGGTGATTGAGGAGCGTCGGCTTGTATTGTAGGTATAAAAAAAAGAGCCAGCGACTGGTGAAGTCCCCGGCTCTTTTTTTTGAGCGCGAGAAAGTAAGATTACGCTGTGTCGCTTCAACTCCGGGTCAGGCGCTAAGTTTTCATACGAGCATCCGGTTAAAGAAACACAAATAAATTTATCGACCGCCGCCCTGGTTTCCGCCAGTTTTGCCTTGACCACCGCTCTGGCCGGGATTGCGTTCTTTTTGACGGTCCATGCCGCCACCTTGCTCGCCACCTGGTTTGGGAGTACGTTCGTTTTCACGTCCACCCTGGCTTCCGCCCTGACCGCCTTGATTTCCACCACTCTCGCCACCTTGGCGATTCATTTCACTGTGGAAGAGTCCGGAGTTCTTGGGGGTGACTGTACCTTGGGTATTTTTGATTTCTTTCATAATGACAATCTCCTTAAGATTGGTTATGATCAGAGCCTGTGGCTGTGATCGTTAGAAAACATTTTTCCCCGCGACACTACAATGGTGAAAGCTTCCCTGCGATTCCAATCATCGCAATCATCGCGAGAGTCAACCGATAATCATGTCACACGATAATTCCAATTTGACGCTTTCTTTATACCCAAGCATCTGTGTGAAGTTCCCTTCAGGTGTGCCCTTGAATCTACTTTTTAAAAGTGAAACGCTGCGGTTTGTGTTCGGATTAGTACAAACGGCGTACAGCAAGTATGAGAGCAGGCGAAAAAAATCAGCAGTGTGCCTGCTGATTTTGTTCCCCCCGACTCGCTCTGTCCATCAGATGTTTTTCTCTCTCATGAGACGCTCTGAAAAAAAATCGCGTCTGTTAGTTCGAGATATTTTTACTTATTGCTTGGTCTGCCACCAGATCCTCCGCCGGATGATTTGTCTTTGCGATTGGTTTCATCGGGTATGGGCTGCCCGCCGTTGGGTATGCCGCCACTACCGCCCTGTCCGGGACTGCGCTCGTTCTCACGTCCGCCGCCTTCGCGGGCATGCATGTTACCGGAACCGCCATTGAACTGCTCATCGTCATTCTCGGAACCATTCTTATTTGGGTCGTCGATCTCACAATCGCGCTCACCTGGCTCATTGCGTCGTACGCCCATGACTTCGAATCTTTCATAGCCCATGCTTTCATCTATAAAGCTACGGGAATTTTCGTTAAAGCTCTCTTTCATCATAGTGGTCTCCTTGGTCTGTGTGGTTGCGGTCATGGCACATGCGAATGAACGACGCTGAAAATATTCTTCTTTCAATATATGAACCAGATCAATGTAAGGCAGATATCGCCCAAGCGGGTCGTTCGAACCTTTACAGCGCTCATGCTTGGATAGCCTCAAAAGCTATAGCGATTATACACAATGTTAGCTTGGCTGTTCCGCGCGCGGAGGATTGGAGGGGAATATAGTCAAATGGGGTGCAGGCCGAAAGCGGCCTGCACGTTGATTTACCCTGGCCCTCCTAGCTTTCGCTGGGGTGACATTAAAGGGGGGGTGACATTGGGAGGGGGACGACATTCCGTGGTTGGCGTACGTCCTCGTGCGCCAACTCTCCTATGAAGAGAATTACAAAAAGGGGCGAGGCTTGGGAACACACATCCCTATTGAGGGATGGTATGCCTATGGTGGGAGTCGAGCGCGAAGACTTGTTCGGATAATTGATTATATCCAAACGAAAGGCCGAAAGGATTATTTCCCTCCGACCCTTGATACTTGCTTGCCGCGTTCAGATGAGAGTCATAGCGACAAGCAAAAAACAGACTGGCATTAACTGCGGGTATGAAACTGCTCGCCGTTGGTGACGATTAATCTCTCAATTGATCAGAATGCGCTATCGATAAAGTTGAAATCGGTTATCGGCCGCCGCTGCGTGGTTTGCCGCCTGTGTTTCCGCCTGACGATCTTCCGCCTCCGGAATTACCGCCTGATGATCTGCCCTGTCCGCCGCCCGAAGAACGTCCCTGTCCACTGCCGCTGGAAGTGCCGCCACTGGAAGAATCGCCGCCTTGGCCGCGTCCGCTGGATCCGCCACGGGCTTGACGCGAGTTACCAACCGAATTGTTTTCTTTCTGCATGAAATGTCTCCTTTACCTCTGTACTCGATGAAGAGTACATTCAACTCTGATTTCTCGATTCTGAATTCTCACCATGCTCAACGGTACGCCACCTCACCGATCCTTTGAGTTCATTGCGAGACTGAACTATTCAAGCTGTCATCAAGAGCTGTTCTCGGAAGCTCTACGTGTTATATACATTACAAACAATCAAAGTTCCACTTCGTAGGCGCACATCATGACACGAGACATTCACGCGCTGGAATACGGTAGCGCTCTATCGTCGAACATTAATTATTCGTAAGGCAATTTTTAGATAGGATACTGCACAATGGACTGTGCCAAGACATCACGTGACCTCCCATTCATGTGCGGTCGGCATTAATGCTCCTGACGTAGTCCCTTGACTGCGCAGTCCAACTATTTCAATAGTAACTTCTGCCTGCGCACTTACTCATCAGCAATAAAAAAGTCAGGAGAGAAAGCATTCTTCTCTCCTGACTCATAATACAAATTATTGTTTAACCTGACCGCTATGTTGTCCCGTTTCGCTGGTCGGTTTGAGGCAAACGGGCTTTCACAGGATCGGCGTCAGCTACGCCTCCCATAGTTGGTTTATTGTCCGGATTGCTGTTGTCACGTCCTTCGCCGGTATGATTTGGATTTCGTTCGGTCTGCTCCAACTCCGACTCTTTATTTTTTTGAGGGGATTTGGATTTGGTATTTTCGGTTTTGCCCTTGGCCCACATTTTCTCATTGGGCGTGCCGTCCTGGATGCGGTCACTGGGAGCACGGTTGCGTTCACGTTCGCGCTCTTGGTCGATCTTGGGCTCATTGATTTCGCGTTCCTCGCGGTTTTTTGGGGAGCCCGAGAGGGCTTTCTTACCTTTTTCCTTGTCGCCGATTGCGCCATCGGGAACGCGGTCCCGGTCATCAGGAGATCGGCGAGAACCGACTTCGTCATCGTCCGGGTTTAGACGTTCAGACCACGCCCGCAATTCATACCCCAGAGTATTTGCATCAATACCGAAATTTTGTGTACGCTCGTTAAACATGGTTTCTCCTTTTGCGTTCAAAGCGGCGTTTAGAGGCGGATGAATTGTCTGTCCGCTCTTTTCCATCTACGTATCAGACAACTTGCTTCGACGACTCATCGTGTTGAATTCTATATGAGTTCGTACAGTGGCTTTGCCTCTACTCATATAGTTTATAAAACCGGCCATACTGATTGGTTCCGCCCTATTGATGTAGGTCTTTTATCCCCTTGTGGGAGAAGATGATGGATGTAGAGACTTATCACAGTCCAGACAGAGCTTGTTTCTGATTAAGACAATCAGGGCTATCCTGGACGTGTTTTTACTGGAAGGACATACTATGGCGTATAGAGCGTGTTTCCTGTCGAGCGAAGATCGTTACATGCCATGGACACTCTCTTGGCCATATTCTCTTCGGCTTTTTTCAGATAAGTGCGCGGGTCGAATTTTTTCTTGTCGGCCATTTCCTCGGCGGTATGAGTTAGTACTTTTCGGTTGGCGTCAACATGGGCAACGACAGCCTCGGTGAAATAATACTGGGCATCGGTATCGACATTCATTTTAATCACCCCGTAGCCGAGCGTCTCATGAATGTCTGAGAGTTCTGAACCGGAGCCGCCATGGAAGACAAGGTCAAAGTATGCCTTTCGCCCAAATTGGCGGACAACTTCGTCCTGTCCTTCTTTGAGAATCTTCGGTTTGAGAACGACGTTACCGGGTTTGTAGATACCATGAACATTGCCGAATGTGGCCGCAAGCATATAGCGTCCGCCAATCGAAGAGAGCGCTTTGTAGACTTCGACCATGTCATTGGGGGTTGTATACAATTTCTCATGTGAGGCGCCGGTGTTGTCAATGCCGTCCTCTTCTCCGCCAACCACACCGGTTTCGACTTCGAGGATAATTTCATTCGCTTTGCACAGTTTCATCAGCTCAACAGAGGTCGCCATATTTTTGGGGAGGGGCAGTTCACTGCCGTCGAACATGTGCGATTGAAAAAGATTACCCTGACCGACAGACCGTCGGCGGGCAGTCGCAGTAATGAGAGGATGGAGAAACTTTTCGACTTTACCCGGCACACAGTGATCGGTATGAAGGGCGACATAAATATTATATTTCGATGCCACACGGTGGGTAAACTCGGCGAGGGCAATTGTTCCAAACGCCATATCCTTAACATTGAGGCCCGAGGCAAACTCACCGGCGCCGGTTGAAAATTGGATGATGCCGTCGGATTTGGCATCGGCAAATCCTTTGAGCGCGGCATTGATTGTTTCGCTTGATGTGCAATTTATCGCCGGATAGGCATAATCGTTGGCTTGGGCCGTATCGAGCATGCTGTTGTATATCTCTGGTGTGGCAACCGGCATATCGTCTTATTCTCCCTCGTGTCGTTTTAGATGAGTAAAATCTTTTTGTCGGTATTTCAAGTCTACGCCTGCGCTATGAGCTGGCGAAGTACCATCGGCAGAATACCGCCATGGCGGTAATATTCGATTTCAATTTCGGTGTCAATCCGGACACGCGCCTGGAACTGAATGTCTCTCGCCCTTGTCTGGGCATGGACAGTCACCAGTTGCCCGGGCTTCATCGCCGAGGATAATCCCTCGACAGTATACATTTCATCCCCCGTCAGCCCATGCGACTCACGCGATTCGCCTTCGAGAAATTGAAGCGGCAAGATTCCCATGCCGACCAGATTCGAACGGTGGATGCGCTCATAGCTTTGAGCAATAACAGCCTTCACACCAAGCAGCAGCGTTCCCTTGGCCGCCCAGTCGCGGGACGAACCCATGCCGTAATCTTTTCCGGCGAGAATCACGAGCGGGACATTCTCTGATTTGTAGTGCATCGCCGCATCGTATATGGAGAGACGTTCGCCGCTTGGGTAATGCACGGTGATGTTACCCTCGCTTCCGGGAACGAGCAAGTTATGGAGCCGGATATTGGCAAAAGTCCCGCGGGTCATGATTCTGTCATTGCCGCGCCTCGCGCCATATGAATTAAAATCGGCAAATGATACGCCTTGCTCGACAAGGTAATCTCCGGCTGGCGAATCGGCTTTGATAGCCCCGGCGGGCGAAATATGGTCGGTTGTGATGGAATCGCCAAACATGGCCAGCACACGGGCATTGTGAATTGGTTTTAATGCCGATGGCTCGATTGTGATGGACTGGAAAAATGGCGGCTCTTGGATGTAGGTCGAGGTCTCATTCCAATCAAACAACTCCCCTCCTTTGCCGCTGATGGCATTCCAAGTCGGGTTGCCATCGAAAACCGAGGCGTATTGCTCACGAAATAGTTCGGGAGAGACGAATTTAGTGATAGTTTCCACAATCTCTTTTTGTGTCGGCCAGATATCTTTCAAATAGACGGCCTTGCCTGAATCCGAGATGCCAATCGGGTCGGTTGTCAGATCAATATCAACTGTGCCCGCCAATGCATAGGCGACGACGAGCGGGGGGGAGGCAAGGTAATTGGCGCGGGTATGCGGGTTGATACGCCCTTCGAAATTCCGGTTGCCGGATAAAACCGAGACCGCCACGACACTCCCTTCGTTTATTGCCTCGACAACCGGTTCCGGCAAGGGCCCGGAATTGCCGATGCAGGTGGTACAGCCAAAACCGACATTATGAAAGCCGAGCTTTTTCAAGTAGGGCAATAAACCGGATTTTTCGAGATATTCAATTACGACTCGTGAGCCGGGCGCAAGCGAGGTCTTAACATACGGCTTTACTTTCAGTCCTTTTTCGACCGCATTTCTGGCCAGAATACCCGATGCAATCAACACAAATGGATCGGAGGTGTTTGTGCACGATGTAATGGCTGCGATGACAACTGAGCCATGAGCAATCTGCGCGTTGTATCCGTTATTGATATTCCCCACACGTGACATATCGGCCTCTGACAGTTCATAGCCGCGGTCTTTTATCGGTTTGGTCAGTGAGCTTTTGAAATCGGATTGTACCTGCGAGAGAACAACTTTATCCTGTGGGCGTTTCGGTCCGGCAAGTGAGGGTTCTACCGTGCTAATATCGAGTGAGACAATATCGGTAAACTCCGGTTGAGGGGTTGTCGGTGTGCGGAAAAGCCCCTGCTCTTTGCAGTACCGCTCGACGAGCTCTATTTTGTCTTCGCTCCGGCCAGTGAGACGGAGATAATCAAGCGTGGAGGCATCGACCGGAAAATAGCCTATCGTGGCGCCGTATTCCGGGGCCATATTTCCAATCATTGCTTTGACAGGCAAAGAAAGCGTATCGAGCGCAGAACCGAAAAACTCGACAAATTTCCCGACGACTCCCTTTTTGCGGAGTATTTGGGTGACTGTCAGAACCAGATCAGTGCCAGTAACCCCTTCGCGCAACTGCCCGGTGAGTTTGAAACCGATCACTTCCGGCGCAACCATATACATCGGCTGCCCGAGCATTGCGGCTTCGGCTTCGATTCCACCTACTCCCCAGCCGACCACACCCAGTCCGTTTATCATGGTCGTATGGCTGTCGGTTCCTACGAGGGTATCCGGAAAGGCAATCCCATCGCGAGTCATGACGACTTTAGCGAGATATTCCAAATTGACCTGATGGACAATCCCGGTCGCGGGCGGGACGACGCGGAAATTCTTGAATGCTTTCTGACCCCAGTGCAGAAATTCATACCGCTCTCGGTTTCGCTCAAATTCAAATATCATATTTTTTGACAGCGCGTCTTCGCTGGCAAAGACATCGACCTGCACCGAGTGGTCAATGACCAGATCGACAGGCACAAGGGGGTTAATTTTTTTCGGGTCACCGCCCAGACGTTTCATCGCGGCCCGCATCGCGGCAAGGTCGACTACAGCCGGCACACCGGTAAAATCCTGCAAAATCACCCGGGCCGGAATAAATGGAAACTGCGATTTCTCGGCCTGATGGGGATCGTATGAAACGGCATGAGCCAGATCGGCCTGGGTAACAAGTTTCGGGTTGAGTGAATGATTTCTTAAAACCGATTCCATGAGAATCTTTATTGAAATCGGGAGTTGTTCAACCGTCTGTTTGGCAGATTTTCGGTATTGGTTAAGGCTATTAATTGTGAATATTTTATACTTTGCCTGCTTTGTCTGTATCGTTGAAACGCTTAAATCGCTCATTATATCTCCTGTATATTACAAGGTGAGGCATTGGCGCATCACCATGCGCAAAAGTATATGCTGTTTTCGTGTCTATGACAAGGACACTTTTTGGAGAGAAAGCATCCTCTGCATATTCATGATATGAAAAGAGTTATAGAGCAACTGGGTATGCCGCACGCTTATGCGTGGCTGGTGTACGTCCCGCTACACCTGCTCATCCTTCTGATTTGGTGCGGGACGTCACTGCCCCGCACCAAATTTCTGCAACCAGATCATTCTTACACTGGGCAGAAAAAACCCAACCGTTGGCTGGGCTACTGGAAGAAAAACTCACACCGTCCCGACGAACGTCGGGAGTGTGGCACAAGAATCAAAGCCAACTTTCCCAGTACGTCATTGCGGGCATAATAGCCAAAAAGTGTTGGTAAGTTATTCATTTTGGGCGGAGTTTA
>JAWXAN010000018.1 GCA_034439475.1 Candidatus Zixiibacteriota bacterium | reverse complement strand
TCTTACTTCTTTCACATTGTAATCGCATGTCAAATTGTTTCGTGGCTGGTGTACGTCCCGCCACGGCGACTTGAAAGCCCCGTGCACCAGCTTTTCTTTGCTTCGTGAAATGCTCATGGCGCGCGACAGCCCGCCCCACCACAGCGGGCCGCGCGAGGATGTTCATGGATGGCTCTGAGGGGACGTCAGTCCGCCCAGGCGGACTGACCTACGGAGAATCAAGGCAGCATCAGACCAGTTGAAAAGCGGGTCCTGTAGGTCAGGATCCTTGCGATCCTGACGTCTTGCCTTTTACATATTGTAATCTCGCATGGGATTGTTTACAATTTCCCCTAATGTCCAATTTACGACGATATTTCTCACCCGGCATGAGCATCTTTATCACAGTCGTGACACATGAACGCTCACCTATTCTTGTAAAGAACATTGATTTGTTCCGGACGGCATGGGAGTCGACGAAATCAAAGTTCAGCTTTGACATTTTGGCATGGGTTGTATTGCCAGATCATTTTCACATGATTCTTGAACCGACCGAAAAAGAACTCAATGCTATTGTTCACGGGTTTAAACAGAAGTTTAGCGCCAATTATAGAATGAGGACAGGTGTCCACCATGGACGGCTTTGGCAAAATAGATATTGGGATCATGTCATTCGTGATTTGCCAGATATGAATCGACATATAGATTACATGCATTATAACCCTGTCAAACACGATGCATGTTTGAACCCGGAGGAGTACGAGCATTCATCGTTGCGCACGTATATAGAAAGAGGACAGTATGAGCCAGATTGGGGCGAAGTAGCGAAGTGTGATAGTGGGAATTCGTTTGGGGAGTAAGAAAGAACGTCAGCACCGCAAGGGTGCTGACCTACTTATAGATATCGGACGAGTAAGGAAGTCGGTTCGACGCGGCAAGACCTGACGCAATTTTCTTAATTTTTCCCCTTGACATCATGCATTGGACGGCGGTATTGTTTCCCCATCACATATTTACTGGAGGGTCATAGTGAAAACGCGATGTTATTCTCTTGTTTCTGCGACAATCTTCGCTGTGGTTTCAGTCGTTCATATCATTAGAGTGATGAGAGGCATGCCTGTTCAAATCGGAGATTATCTGTTGCCGGGATGGATTATGTGGGTGGCCATGGCAGTGGCGATTGGCATGTCGATTTGGGGATTCCGAACGGCACGGCGGTAGCGGGATTCGTTGAATGTGCCGGGCGGGAGCGATTGGCGGCACAGAAATCTTCGCGCGGGACGTCTCTCTCGCGCGAAGATGGTCATGGGCGCTCTCTGAAAAGACGTCAGGATCGCGAGGGTTCGGATTTACGGATAATCGAATGTGAAAAGACGTCAGCACCGCAAGGGTGGGGTGACCCGAGAATAATAGGTGAAGACGTCAGTCCGCCCAGGCGGGCTGACCTACGAACCGAAACACTTTGCTCTTGCGTCAGACCTTCGTCAATATTATTATTTTTTATCTAACATTTCATATGGAAGGAGCAATGTATGCCTAAATTCGTAATCGAAAGAGAAATCCCAGGTGTCGGGAAGCTGAGCGACGGCGACTACAAAGGAATTTCGCAAAAGTCATGTTCCGTGCTCGACGCAATGGGGACGGTGATTCAGTGGGTGCACAGTTACGTCACCGGCGACAAAATCTACTGTGTTTATATCGCGGATAACGAAGATCAGGTGCGTGAACATGCCAAACGTGGCGGGTTCCCGGCGAATAGTGTGTCCCAAGTCCGGACGATAATGGATCCGACGACGGCGGAGTAGAGGTTTAGGACGTCAGGATCGCGGGGATCCTGACGTCCTAATATCGCAATGACTCTTTGTAATGTCACCCCAGCAAAAGCTGGGGGGAGGATTCACAAACGAAGTGCAACACATGGCCGTAAAGCGGGCACTTTAGGTATTTTTCTGTTGACAAAGACTCACCTATTAGTTTTCTTAACCGATAGTATCTAAATACTTTACGTGTTGTGTAAACAATTTAACCGGCAAAGGAGGTGTGTAGATTTGACCGGTGTACGAGTTCGTGATGACGAATCATTTGAAAAAGCTCTTCGACGTTTTAATAAATTCTGCGAAAAATCGGGAATTCTTTCCGATTACAAGAAACATCAGCATTTTGAAAAGCCTTCAGAAGCAAAGAAACGGAAAATGGCGGCCGCTCGTCGGAAAACCCGACGCAATCGTTATTTTGAAGATAGTTATTGATGACACTTATTGACAAAATCGATACAGATATCAAAGAGGCCATGAAGTCCGGACAGAAAGAAAAGCTGACCGTGCTTCGTGGCCTCAAGTCTGATATCAAATACAAGGCAATGGCCGCCGGGCCGCTCGGCGATAGTCCGCCTATGGCTGACGATGCCGTTATCGGTGTGCTCAATGGCGCGGCGAAAAAAAGACGCGAGTCTATCGAGCAATACCGTGCCGGTGGACGGGCTGACCTTGCCGACAAAGAACAATCTGAACTTGACATCATAGTAGCCTACCTTCCCCAGCAAATGGGCGAGCATGAACTTCGGGAAATCATAAAATCCGCGATTGCAGAGAGCGGCGCTGACTCGCTCCAGAAGATTGGGCTTGTGATGAAAGTCCTTATGCCCAAAATCAAAGGGCAGGCCGACGGGAAATTGGTCAATCGGCTGGTTACAGAATTACTTGCCAAATAACAAAAAACATTCCTATTCTATTAGCCGCTAGTAAAACCTAACCAAACGGAGAGGTCTATTATGAATGTGGTTGATGGTGTTCTCATTGCCTTGCTGATAACAGCAGTGGTAATCGGCGCAAAAAAGGGTCTTGTGCGGGAGTTGTCCGCTCTGATTCTCTTTTTGGCCGCTGGGATTTCAGCGATAGCATACATTGATAAATTCGCGGTCTGGGTCTATGACAAAGTGGGCGGCTCCCCGCTCATCAGCGCATTTATTGCCTTTATCCTGCTCCTGGCGATTTGTTACACGATATTCAAGCTTCTCGGCATGCTCTTCTACAAAGTGGCATCGCTCAAAAACCAAGGGAAGCCGGACCAAATAGGAGGCGCCTTGGTCGGCTTTTTACGCGGATGGCTTGCGGTCGGCTTTTTGGTTTTTTTTGTCTTTTTGCTCCCGATGCCCGAAAGATTCTATGCTGAATTTGAGAAATCATACATTGGCCCGGTTATAGCCAAAACAGTGCCTCTAGTGTTTGAAGGTACCTCAATTGTCCACCCCTCAAGCCCCAGCTTCATGGATAAGATAGAAAGCATGCTTTTAGCCGAGCCGAGCGCAAATAGCTCAGGTACAAGAGAAATGGACGAAGACAGAGCCGAAGTCTACCGTGTTATGTACCAGCTCGATAAATTTTTCAATCCGGGCACCACATCGGGCAAAGCAAAGAGCTAAAGTAATTGGAAATGGCGAGTTTTTCGTCGTATATTACAACCGGCTTAGGCCGGTTTTTTTTTGAACGAACTGAAACCCGTCGTATAAACGATATGATTGAACAGCATACATTAGACACACTCGAATTTCCTAAAGTGGTCGCCAGCATGGCGGGCAAATGCCTGACTATATACGGAAGCGTTAAAACTATGGCGCTCACACCGGGCTTGGACCTTAAAGCGATTGTTCAGAGCCAAACTGAGATTTCTCAGATGAAGGACATAATCGTCTTTGGCGATGCTTTTCCGCTCTACCGCATAGAAACCGATAGTCGCGAGCTATTGCAGAGGTCGAAAGTGTCAGGGCATTTTCTTGACCCTCTTGAGATTCGAGTAATCCTTGAACTTATAGAAATCTCAATAAATCTCTTTGGTTACGATAAAGAAGCCCGCCCGAAGATTCCGGCATTGGATGAATATCTCAAGAGAATCCGCGCCTATCCTGAGCTAAAGAAGGAAATAAACAAGACAATCGACGAGACAGGCGCTATCAAAGATAACGCCTCGCCGAAACTCAAACAGCTTCGGATGGAGCATGGCGAGATAAAACGAAAAATCATCAGCCGTCTTGAAAATATTCTATCAGGCCAGCGAAAAGTCTCAGGCTGGCAGGACGATGTTGTAACACAGCGCAATGGCCGCTATGTTATTCCAGTCATTGCCGGGCAATTCAGGGGAGATTTGGGGATACTGCATGATCGAAGTCAGTCGGGCGCGACATTCTATGTCGAACCGGCTGAAGCCGTCGAATTGAATAACCGGATTCATCTGCTCATGCAGGAAGAGCGGGTGGAAATTGATCGCATACTTCGCGCTCTGACTGCTGAAATTGCCCAAAGGGCAGACTCACTGCTTGAAAATATTGAACTCATAGGCCATTTGGATTTTCTCCATGCCGCGGCGACTTTTGCGGTCAAACAAAAGTCTGTTCAGCCAATTATGGTCGATGCCGCTGAGCTGTCTCTCATAAACGCCCGGCATCCTTTATTGATTACCCAGCTGGGGTCGGTTGAGAGCGTTATGCCGATGTCGTTGTCACTCGATGACAACCGGCAGGCGATCCTTGTGACAGGACCAAATACCGGAGGCAAGACAATCGCGCTCAAGACCGTCGGTTTGTTGACTCTGATGGCGCAGGCCGGGCTTTTGATTCCGGCGGGCGAGAAGAGCTCTATGGGGATATTCACACAGGTATTTGCCGATATAGGCGATGAACAGTCGATTGAACTGTCACTGTCGACCTTTTCATCGCACACCCGAACAATTGTCAATGCCATAAAAAAAGCCGATGGGCGGAGTCTGCTCCTGTTCGACGAAATAGGGGCCGGAACCGATCCTAAAGAGGGCGCGGCATTGGCCGAAGCAATTATACTGCATGTTATTTCAACTGGGGCGAAGATGATTGTGACAACGCATTACTCGCAGTTGAAAACCCTCGCCATGGACCAGCCGGAGATAGAGAATGCGTCGCTTGAATTTAACCGTCAGACTTTGGCGCCGACTTATGTTCTGCAATTGGGACTCCCAGGGTCATCGTATGCGGTCGAGATTGCCAGCCGGCTCGGAATGCCGCAAAAAATCACAGAACGGGCATCGGCTCTGATTGGCAAGGGGGAAAGGTCGCTCTCGGAATTAATTGCCAACTTGCAATCTGATCTGGCGACTATTCGCACCGACAAAATCAAATTGACTGAGCGGCTCGAGAAGGCCAAAGAACTCGAAGACTTTTATCGCTTGCAGACAGAAAAGCTCCAACGCGAGATTGAGACCGAAAAGAAACGCGCACTCTTCGAGACAGATGAGATTCTTGCGCGAACCCGAAAAGATACAGAGAAGCTTGTGGCCGATATCCGCCAAACCCAAGCCGCAAAGCAGTCTGTTAAAGAAATGCATAGAACGCTCAGGGCAACCGCAGAAGAGGTCAAAAAGAAACGCGAGACAATTGTTGAATCCGACCGCAGGCCGAGCGAACAGATTGCCTTCGCCGTGGGGGACAGGGTGCAGATTGTATCACTGAATCAAGAGGGATCAATAGAGGAACTTGTCGGGGATGACCGCGCCCGGCTTAGTGTGGGAACGATCTCAACGGTTGTAAAACTGCGGGATTTGAAACCAGCTGAAGAATCGCAAAATCGGAGTGTTGTGCGGAGGGTCTCAAGAACCCAAGTTGAAAATAGAGGGACATCGGAAATACACCTTCGCGGTATGACAGTCGAAGAAGCCCTTGAGGCGCTTGAGAAGTTTCTGGATTATGCCATGATATCCGGGCTGTCACAGATTTATGTCATTCACGGCAAAGGAACGGGAACGCTCAGACGGACACTCAGCGAATATCTGAAAAAGCATGCCGAGGTCGATTCTATTCGCATGGGGGATTGGAACGAAGGGGGCGCGGGTGTGACAGTGGTAAAATTAAAAGCATGATACCTCAGGAAACAATCGAGCAGATTCGCCAGGCGACCGATCTTGCGCAGATAATAGGCGAATATATAAAGCTCAAGAAACGCGGGAAAAACTTTGAAGCGCTCTGCCCGTTTCACACCGAGAAAAGTCCGTCATTCAAAGTCTCGACTGATAAGCAAATCTATCACTGTTTCGGATGCGGCAAAGGGGGGAATGTCTACACATTCCTCATGGAACATGAGAAGATGTCGTTTGTGGAGAGCGCGCGGCTTTTGGCCAAACGAGCCAATATTGTTCTGCGCGAAGATTCCTCCGAACCAAAAAAGGAACAATTCGAAAAACTCAATTACGCCCATCAGGTGGCTGTCGAATATTTTCACACTCTTTTATTCAAACCGGAATATGACAAGGTCCTCAATGGGTATCTCAAATCCATTCGTAAAATAGAGCCGGAAAATATCGAATTGTTTTTGCTTGGCCTTTCAGGCGAAAGCTGGGATGGACTGATTAGCTATGCCGCAAAGCACGATATCACGCCCACGGATCTCGTTGCATCAGGACTTGCCATTAAGTCAGAGGCCAAACAGAGTTATTTCGACAGATTTCGGCAGCGACTTATGATCCCCATATTCAACTTGAGCCAAAAACCGATAGCATTCGGCGGGAGAACTCTCAAAGCAGGAGAAACGGTCAAATATATCAATTCGCCGGAAACGCCTTTGTACAGCAAGGGGAATGTCCTTTACGGTCTTAATTTTTCACGCGAAGAGATCCGCAAGCAGAATGCGGTGATTGTGGTCGAAGGATATTTTGATTTTATTTCACTCTGGCAGGCTGGTGTGAAAAATGTTGTGGCATCCTCGGGGACAGCATTCACTCCGCAGCAGGCGAGGTTGTTGGCTCGATTTACGGATAATGTGTATTTGTTCTTTGACGCCGACTCGGCCGGACAGGCGGCGGCGCTGCGCTCGGTTGATGCCTTATTCGATGCGGGACTTGAGGTTAAGGTCATGCCCTCACTTTCAGGTGAAGATCCTGACTCAATTGCCCGAAAATATGGACAGGATAAGGTGGAAGAACTTCGCCATGACGCCACAGGATATATCAGCTTCAGGGTGAAGAATCTCAATCGGGAGTCCACGGGCATTATAGCCCGGGAGAAACTGATCAAGGAGTTAAGTGCTTTGGGCGCAAAGTTGACCGACCCCACTCGCAGATCCCTCTTTTATCAGGAAGCGGCAGATGTGCTCGGCGTGGATGTCGCGCTTGTGCAATCCCCAAGGAGAACTCCTGTCGGCGAGCGCACCGGTGCCGCGCGCAATATAAAGCAGAATAAAGTTGAGCTTGATTTTCTTTCGCTTTTGCTTAACAATCCCGGGTCTATGGATACAATTTTTGAGACGATTTCGCCCGAGGACTTTGATTCGCGTCAACTGGGACGGCTCTATTCTGCTCTGACCACCCAGTACGCCAAAGCCGGACAGCTTGAGTTTGGCACGTTGCTTACATTATTTCAGGACGAAGAATCAATCTCACTTTTGACGGCTATCGGTTCAACGGACTGGAAACCGGAGCAGGTTGATGTAGAAATGCGCGAGAGGACAAAGGACTTTATCTCTCGAAAACAAAAACGGATTCGCGGAAAATTGCAGAAAGAGCTTGCCCAGGCAGAAGCTGTGGGGGATCAGTCTAAAGCCTCTGCGATTTTGGTCGAACTTAAAAGTTATGGTTTGTGATGCTTGAACGTTTACGAATAGAAAATATCGCCCTTGTCGAACGCCTGGAGTTGCATTTCAATCCCGGGCTGTCTGTGCTTACCGGAGAGACCGGAGCCGGAAAGTCTGTTGTGGTGACAGCCTTGTCATTAGCATTGGGTGATCGCGCCGAAAAAGAGGCGATCCGGCATGGGGCGACTGATGCCCATGTCGAGGCTATCTTCTCAGTGGAAGCGATGTCGGCCCAATTCAAGAAAGATTTCGCGGACTTTATCAAAGATGAGAAAATTGTCATACAAAGAGATATTTCTCGCGACGGCAATTCTCGGGCGCGGGTGAACGGTGTCCTGACCTCGCTTGCGCGGCTCAAAGAAGTGACGTCGCCTATCGCTGAAATCCTCGGCCAGCATGCCAACCAGATGCTGATGAACGAAAGCAATCATCTGGCCTTTCTGGACCGGTTCGCGCAGGTCGAAACATTTCGCGAGGAAACAGCGGCGGCATTTCATGACTGGGACAGGTCAGAGACAGAATTGCGCGATGTATTAAAACGCCGCCAGCAGCTGAGTGACGAGCGCGAGCTGCTGCTCTTTCAGAGAAATGAAATTGAGAAGGCTGGTGTTACAGCCGGTGAGGAAGAGCAGTTGACAACAGAGCGCAAAATTTTGGAATCAGCCAGAGCACTTATGATATCAGCTGAGACGATACAGAATGCTCTCGATGGCGAAGAAAGTTCAGCCATTCGACAATTGCGCCATGCGCGTAAAGAGGCCGAAAAGATGGCGGCTATCGATCCCTATCTTGAGAAATCCGCCTCACAGCTTGCCGAAGCAGATTTTCTGCTGGAAGACCTTCGCCGGACTTTTGAACAGTACGGTTCGAGCATTCACGATGACCCGATACGGCTGGATCAGATACATGAGCGCCTCGATGAATTGTATCATCTCAAGAAAAAATACGGAGGCTCCGAAGAATCCATTCTCGCCTACCTTAGGGATTTAACTGAACGGCTGGAGAATCGTCCCGATACTGACAAATTGATAGATTATCTCGAGAAAGAAAGCAATCGCCTTAAAAAGGTATATGCCGAAAAAGCGGTCGCGCTCTCCGAAGTTCGCCAGAAGGGGGCGGCCTATCTCGAGAAGTTGGTCGTGAAGGAATTGGCCGGACTTGCAATAGAACAGGGGAAATTTGCCTGTGAATTTGTGTATGAAGCTGATGTAGACGGTGTTGCCTTGGATACCCGAATAGTAAAACCCTACCCGCATGGACTGGAGAATTGCCGTTTCCTTTTTTCGGCGAATGCCGGCGAACCGCTCAAAGCGCTGGTGAAGACGGCTTCGGGAGGAGAAATATCGCGGGTGTTGCTTGCAATTAAAGCCGCCGAGAAGCGAAACAATAAATTGTCCCATTCGTTACTGGTCTTTGACGAAGTCGACACCGGAATCGGCGGGCAAACGGCGCTCGAGGTCGGCAAAAAACTGGCGAAAATTTCTGAAGAGACCCAAGTGATAGTTGTCACCCACTTGCATCAGATAGCCCGTTTGGCAAACCATCACTATTTGGCTGAGAAAGAGACCGGTCGTTTGGGACGGTCGCTCATTGTCGTCAACAAGCTGGATCCCAAAGGAATCAAGATAGAGCTTGATCGCATGATCGCACTTCCACAGGAAACTCTACTCTAAGACGACGTTCTTCTCAATGAATCCCTAAGCTCGTTACGTTACTTCACAAGAACCATCTTTTTTGTCTGAATGAATGATTCAGACGAGTTGTCAATCGGGATAGCCTCGAACCGGTAAAGGTATATGCCTGATGCCCCCGATGCCCTCCAAATGACTTCATATACTCCGGCATCCTGAAGCCTGTCGACCAGAACATCCTCGACTCTTCCGAGAATATTATAAATAGTTATCTCTACCCGACTTGTTCGTGGTAATGCGTAGGATATTTGTGTTTCCGGATTAAACGGATTCGGGTTGTTTTGCATAAGTGAGTAGGATGTCGGCAAGGTTGTCGACTCGGTAATCAGACCCCCGCCAGTGATATCTCGTGACACATCGCCAATCCCCTCCACCGATATCTTCAGAGGCGCGGAAGCGTCGCCTGTGATGACTAGCGTGTCACTGAGAAATCCCGCCGAATCGGGCGCGAAACGGACTATAAGTGTTAATGTACGCTCGTTTGTCACGTACAGCGGATATAAGAGCGAATCGATCATGAAAACTCCTGAGGCCAGTTTAATAGACTGAACGGTCAGTTTGTTCAGTGAATTGTTATCGAGTCCTACTGTAGCAAATGCCGTGTCACCCAACATCACACGACCGTAACTGACAGCGTAGTTATCAGCGCTGATGGTTGGCAGGGGAGAAAGGCCAGACAAGGCAACCACTGAACTTCCTCCAGTTGAGAACACCGAGAGCGAATCCTGACAAGCCCCAAAACTATTCGGAATGAACTGAATTGTTATCAGAAGACTATCATGCGGCTCTATTTTCATCGATTGAGGGTTTGTCACATGGAAGGCAGCACCAGACATTCGTAGCTGAGTTATATGAATAGCCTGCGCTGAAACGTTGTGAACCCATATGTCGGCTTTGCCGGAATCTCCGATTGCCGTTTGGCCGAAGCTCATCTCATTTACAGCAGGACGAAGGGCATATTCAACCTGCGAAGACGTAAATATTGCAAATGTGTCAGTCTGCGGATTGCACACCGACTCTGCCAGCGAGTTAACAGTCCAATGATACGACTGGCCGGGAAGAAGATGCGACATTATGTCCAGTTGTATCGTGGTGTCTCCAGTTGAGGCCATAACCGTGTCAAGCTTCGGTCCAAAGAGATGAATGAAATAATTCAGGCTGTCGTTCGCGGATGGCAATGTTCTTTTCCATGCAAACGACAAGGGTGTCGTAGGCAGGGTGAGCGTAGCGATAGCGTCGTCTGCAGGGGAAAGCGGAACGGGAGGATAGGCACCCGCGATACGCAGAGTGAACTGGTTGTCAGTCGAAGCCCCTCTATTATCGAAGACACGTATAGTAACGATGCTGTCGCAGTTATCAAGTAAAGTCGGCGTTCCGCTTATGGTACGTGCCAAACTGTCAAAGTGTATCCAGGAAGGAGCTGATATAAGCTGCCATGAAATGGAATCCTGATAGAGATCGACATCGGGATCGATGACCTGAAATGTAAATTGGTAGATACTGTCTGCCTCAAGAAGTATATCGGGCTTAAATTCGACAAATGGCGCATTATTGACGGGTGTGGTAAGGCTCTGAAAATTGCCACGCATGGTGCCTTCAGGGTTGACTGTGACCATCCGGTAAACGTATGTCGACTGTGGGTTAAGAAACGCAAGAGTATCGGTTCGTATACTTGCGATCTGATTTGGGTCGTTGGTATGCAATTTGACCGGAGTGGATTGCAATGAAAATGTATCAAGCCCGTACTCAAAGTAGCTTGTTCCCTGCTGGCCGAAAAACTGGGCGGTGCCGCTCACTATTACCTTGGTTTGATTGACGACAGTCGGATTCGCCGTTAAAGCAACAGGAGGAAGATTGTAAGGGACCATAAAGGTTCTATTCTTTCCAAATACGATACCTTGCGAATTCCATGCTACCAGTCGATAGTGGTAGGACTCTCCTGAAGTAAGGTCAATAGCGTCAGTATTTACATTGTTTGTGGCTATGCCTGAGTTGACCACGCCTCCATCTCCAAATAGATCAATTTCGCCGAGTCCTCTCGGCCCTTCCCTTTGGCCGGAAAGAATTATGAGCTTAAAATATCGAGCCTGAACCGGAACAGGTAAGCGCGAGGTGACATAGGCCAGATTGTCGCTTTGATACTCATCAAAGGGAATATTCAGCGTGTCGACTATTGTGAAATTTACATTGTCCTCTGAGACAGAACACTCGACCTCATTCGAGGGCCAAAGCGGGTTTTGATGAATCTGAATCCGTTTAATGGTAACAGTTGAATCAAATGAATACAGAAATGTCTGGTGGTGATCTGTCGTATCTTCTCCGTGCCACATTTTCCCCTCACCGAATCGATATCCGTCGGTCAGCGAGAACGGGTCTTCGAGCGATCGTAATGGCCATCCGATTAGGCGGCCTCCGTTACCGGAAAAGAGGAGCGAATGATTGCGATAGCGAATGGTTATATCATCGAGATCGATCACCCCGTTCGGGGGACTATTTTTGTCAACCGATGTTAGAGCAAAGATAAAATCGACATTAAGCTTCGCAAGCGAGCTATCCAGGGATACGTACTGATAGCGCCATGGATTTCCATCTGTAAGATTATTCCCGGCGTATGTCCATTTTGAGGCATCGTTTTCCAAGACGAAGCTAATGTTTTGCCAAGAGCGGCTTTTAGATGACGTGTCAAATAAATCGATTTCAGTAAATGCCCAGTTTGTCCTCACCCAAGGAACATCGGCAAATGCTGTTCCGCGCTCGCTCTGCGTCCAGAAGTTCAGCGTTGAACCATTTTCATGAAAGTTTTGGCTTCGAAGCGCAAATTCAATTTCTGCATCTCTGAAATCTGGTTCACCGCCTCCCAATCCCAAATAGTCGAGTCCGCGATAGTCTGCTGAGGTATATGCCATAGTTACCAGATTGATGTAGCCTATGCCTGAAATATGATTTGGATCATGAAATTCGCTGTAGGTTGTCGCGGTTATGTATCCGTCGGTAATCCCTCCAGTGGCAATGTGATCAACTTTTGAAGAGGGAATCATCTTGAAGCCGCCTCCGCTTTTGCTGAAATCTTCACTATAATATGCTTCAAGTTGCGGGCCGGTCGAGAATGTATCTGTTGTCTGTCCGTATGACATATCTGTGCCATATTCAAAGTAGTAGGTGGTAGGTAAATCATTTGCGACAATAGATCCATTAAATGTAATTCCCGGTGTCCGCGGAAAGTTCACAGGCCCGAGCTGGCTGACTGTTCCGGTAGTAACCACCGGAGGTTTAGGCTCGATCAATCGAGTTGATTGAATTGCGCCTTCGATTAGTCCGCCGTTAGATTCGAGCATTAGTCGATAAAAGACATCTGTACCCGGACTAAAATTAACTATATGGTATGATAAAGTGAAAAGTGAATCTTGTGAGAAACAAGGAAAGGTATCTGAACGATAGGTGAGGCTGCTGTCGTTTCCATATCTGAAATGGCAGTAGCTATCCGCGTTCGCGGTAGTCACAGAGCCATGAATCCAGAGGCTGTCGTGTGAAGTGGCTGGTGATTTCCACGTTCGAACCTCTTGACCGAGCAAATCTACAGCTAATACAATAATGCATAATGAACTGGAGAGAACCAAGCGGCACAATGCGCTTAAAGAATATACATAGAGACATCGCGTATGAATGTAAGAACGTGCCGAAATCATAGTCGTTGTGCCTGAACCCTTTGTTACTTAACTACTGTCAGATGACCGATACTTTTTCCCTCAAAACGTAAAGTTGACTCGCGCCCTGTAATGGAAAGAGTTTCGACAGGAGATAAGTAGTCTTAACGGATAATCAGGTCATTAATGTCGATTGAGCAATTTCACTACACGCGACGAATTGACAGTCTATGACTGCGAATTATTTGATCACAAGTCATTCAGGTCGGAAAAATAGTCTGCTCAAAATACGAGCGACAAGATTAATTATTGAACGACTTTATGACCCGCCTTATTACTGGGCAAGTATTTTGGCTATGACAGATTGATCATTTGGCAACAGTTCTGATTCAACCAGACGGGGGATGAGTATTCTCCAGGAATCATCGGCTTTGAAGATCCGCTCGAAAATCGGCAGCGACCGTTCGAGTTCGTTTGAGGTGACCAAAGTAACGGCATGCCAGAACTGTATCTCCAGATTATCCGGCGCAAGGGTCATGGCCGCACCGTATTCGACCGCGGCCGAATCCATTTTGCCGATTGCAATTAGTTCGTCGCCGCGATTCATATGATCATAGGCGTGGGTAACATCGAGAAGTCGTCGGAGCTCCACCAGCGGCTGGTCGGCATCGTCAACTCTGATGTCCACAATTTTATCCCGCCAGCTTTGCCCGGTTGGCTTTCCGGTGACGACCACCATCGCCGCCGACTGCATACCCCGAATATCTCCCCCTTCTTTTTGGGCGGCTTCAAGCGCGGCCATCATCCGTTCGGACAAATCACCGGTAGTATTCTCGAAGGCTATCGCCATGGCATCCCAGACGGTATGATTGCGCATAAGGTTAGCCTGACATGAATAGAACTTGCCTGATCGGTGACCGGCCTCGGCAATGCATTTGTTCCCGGTATGGGTGGATACTAATCCATTTTTGTCTATCATGGCGACTTGTCTTATGGCATTGAGGGAATCGCTGGCAAGAAGCCCGGCAAGAGCCTGCCTTGATGTTTTACCAAGCCGCATCATTTCGATGCCGAGCGGACCATAGGCGAAATCTACAAGGGATTGCGTCGCGACCGCTCCGACCCCCGGTTGGACCCAGATAACATCGGCGACTCTGAACCAGTGAGATTGGACCGCGGCGCCGAATTGTCCAGTTGCGCTGTCATAGGCTATAATCGAATAGGTGTTGACCGGAGTATATGTGTGATTCGTAGCTTCTGACGACTGGGATTTAGCTGAAAGTAGAGCTACCGCACAGAAAAGAAAAATTGATCGTGAGATTCTCATCTATTTGCCTCCTATGTGTACTAAACTGAACGCCGTCTGTGTTGCGGTAAACTACCGGATTGACAGGCCAGAGACAAGCGCATTTCACTCAGCCTAAGCTTTGTAATTTACCCCACTTGCCAACGGATTGCCTGTGTGTTACATTCTTCCACTTAGGCAAGCGCCAGTATAGTCAAAAAATGTTCGATGAAGATATGAAGGAGGAATGACCGATGTCAGGTCACTCAAAATGGGCGACGATTAAACGCAAGAAGGGTAAACTTGATGCCGAGCGCGGAAAAGTTTTCACCAGACTTATTAAAGAAGTGACTGTGGCCGCTCGCGAAGGGGGAGGGGACCCTGACGGCAATCCGAGACTCCGCACGGCGATCCTTGGCGCGAAAGGGGCCAATATGCCCGCCGACAACATTAAACGGGCAATCCTAAAGGGAACTGGCCAGCTCCCGGGGGTGAGTTATGAATTCATCAACTATGAAGGATATGGTCCGGCGGGCGTTGCCATCTACCTTGAAGCCATGACCGACAACAAGAATCGGACAGTGGCCGAAGTTCGTCACACGTTGACAAAATTCGGCGGCGCGCTTGGAACCAGCGGATGTGTGGCATGGATGTTTGAAAAGCGAGGTGTGATTACCATAGACCGGGATGCCGCCGAGGAAAATATGGTCATGGAAGTTGCGATGGAAAACGGAGCATCAGATTTCAGAGCGGATTCCACTATGTATGAAATTGTCAGCGAACCATCCGACCTTGAAGCTATCCGTTCGGCATTCGAAAGCAGGAAAATTCCAATGTCTTCAGCCGAAGTTACTATGCTTGCCCAGAACACCGTCAAGTTAACCAGCGAATCCGATGCAAATTCGATGCTCAAGCTTATGGACATGCTTGAAGACAGCGACGACGTTCAAAAAGTATATAGCAACTTCGATATCGACGAAGCAATCATGCAGAAACTGGCCTAATACTCCTCAAGATCAGTTTCGTTTGGGGCTCATGAAGTGAGTTTTAGCGCGATTATTTGACGATTGTAAAGAATTCTCGTTTTCCGGAGTCCACGAGCACTTTGAATTTTTCGTATCGCTCCTGCGATTCTGGTTCGGCTGTGGTGTTTAGCATACTCTCCTCATAGTCAGTCAGGCTTTTATAACTGCTTTCCATGACCAAGGTATAATATTTGCCGCTCAAATCGGTCAAAATCCGATCAGGTTATAACCAGTCTTTTGAAGAGCCGACATGGCTTCTTTCATAATCGCCACAGCCTCTTTAGCTTTGCCGTATTTCTGATGAAAAATGTCTCTTACAAGAATCATGATTCCCTCCAATGGTAATATGTTTGCCAACGCCAGACAGCAGATTATACAAACCCGATTTGTTTGGGTCAAGAGCGAGAGATAACCGATTGTTTGGGGGTGGGCAGCCATATCACATTACTTGGGTCAACATGACTTTTTTATTGATATTTGAGACTATTCGGGCTATTTATCGAATATGCGAATTCTCGGAATCGACCCAGGCCTACATGTAACAGGATACGGAGTTTTAGACAATACCGATGACTCAATAGTTCTTGTCGAAGCCGGGGTTATTCGTTCAAATTCAGGAGCGAGCCTAGCCGAAAAATTGAGAGAGATTTCTACTGAACTAACCGCGATTATAACTCAGTTTCGGCCCGAGTCAGTTGCAATTGAAGAATTATATTCGCATTACGACCATCCCAAGACGGCAATCATTATGGGACATGCTCGGGGAATCATATTTTTGAAAGCAGCCGAAGCCGAGATACCGGTTTTCCCATATGCGGCAACACGGATAAAAAAGTCGCTCACCGGAAACGGGCGTGCCAGCAAAGCCCAAGTGCAGAAAATGGTGCAATCGACTTTGCGGCTTAAGATTCTGCCTGAACCAGCGGATGCCGCCGACGCGCTGGCGATTGCCCTCTGCCATGCCCGGTCATTGCGTCAATCAGCGGTGGAATACCAATGATAAGCCGAATGCGAGGAACATTGGCCGCTATAACGGAACAGCAGGCATTGGTCGAAGTACATGGGCTGTTCTATGACGTTTCGCTGCCGACCGCGCTGGCGGAAAGACTCAAGCAGTCCGGTCTGATCGGCGAGGAAGTCATTTTCGAGACGATTTATTTTATCGAGGCTGGCGACAAGAAATCAAACCATTACCCGAAACTTGTCGGATTCACCGACCCGGTCGACAGAGAATTTTTTTCATTGCTGACTTCCGTGTCCGGTATGGGCATAAAGAAAGCCCTGCGTTCGCTTGTTCTGCCAATAAAAGAGATCGCACACGCAATAGAGACAAAGAACACGGCCACTCTAAACCGTCTGCCTGGTGTGGGTGGGCGACTGGCAGAGAAAATTGTCGCCGAGCTTCACGGCAAAACGGCCAAATTTGCGCTCTCCAAGAAAGAAGATTCGCTCGGGTCGTATGAAGCGGTGGAAACACCACTTATTGATGAGGCGATTGCGGTGTTGATCCAGTTGCAATACTCACGGATGGAGGCCGACCGGATGATAAAGAGTGTGCTGGCCGCAAATCCGGATATGAAGACGGTCGCGGAATTGATAACAGTCATCTTTAAAAATGAGCAGAAGAGTAAGGTTGAAGTTTCATGAGTGGGCGCGAGCGTTTAGTTACGAATACGCAGATCACACCCGAGGAAGATCTCGTACAGTTCTCTCTCCGGCCAAAAGTCCTGAAAGAATATATAGGCCAGTCGGAACTGAAAGGAAAACTCCAAGTGCTTCTCCAAGCCGCAAAGGGGCGCAAAGAGCCGATTGAACATGTATTGCTATATGGGCCCCCGGGACTAGGCAAGACAACTCTTGCGCATATCATCGCCAATGAGATGGAATCAAAAATTATCACAACTTCGGGGCCGTCGTTGCAGCGTGCCGGTGACCTGATGGGTATCCTGACCAATTTAAGCGAAGGGGACATTCTTTTCATAGATGAGATTCACCGTCTCTCGCCTGTCATCGAAGAATTCATCTATCCCGCAATGGAAGACTTCAAGGTGGATTTTGTCGTTGATAAGGGCGCATTCGCTAAAGTCATCAATGTTCCGCTCAAACGATTCACACTGGTCGGCGCGACAACCCGCGCCGGAATGCTTTCGGCGCCGCTCAGAGACAGGTTTGGACTGTATTATCATTTGGATTTCTATCCGTCGGAAGACCTTGAGGAGATTATCATTCGCTCCGCTAAACTCCTGGAAATCACTTTGGATCGTGCGGCCGCAAAGACAATAGCCATGCGGTCGCGGGGTACGCCAAGAATCGCCAACCGACTTTTGCGCCGTGTTCGTGATTACTCGGCGGTCAAGGGAACTGGGGATATCAGCGCAACAGTTGCTGGAACCGCGCTTGATGCCGAGGGAGTGGATTCTGCCGGGCTTGACAATCTCGACCGGAAGATGCTCAAAGTAATTATCGAATTCTATAAAGGCGGCCCAGTTGGAGTTGAGGCGCTTGGGGCGACTCTCAACGAAGAAGCCGACACATTGGTCGATATGGTCGAGCCGTATCTTCTGAAAATTGGCTTTATCCAGCGCACCAGACGTGGCAGAATGGCTTCTGCCGAGGCGGCACGGCATCTTGGGCTACACTTGGCGACTACTGCCGGGCAGGAAAATTTGTTTTAGGAAACGCCACGGGAGCATTTGTATGAGAAAAATTATAGCCTCAGAATTTTATAGCTTAGACGGAATGATGTCTGATCCTGAAGATAAAATGGAATGGGTTCTTGGCAACTTTAACGAGGCGATGGGGAAGTATGAAGATTATTTGTATGACGACGCCGACACACTTTTGCTCGGACCGGTAACTTATAAGATATTCGAAAGTTACTGGCCACACGCCGCAGACAACCCCGCGACTCCCAAGGGGGATGTCGAGATGGAGCACAAGATAAAGAACATCACCAAAATTGTATTCTCCACATCGCTGAAGACACTCTCATGGGGAAAATCCAGGCTTTTTACTTACTTTGACGCTAAAGAAATAGTAAAGCTCAAAGAGGCTCCGGGGAAAAATATATTGGTCATTGGCAGCGCAAGCATAGTTCAACAGCTAACGAACTTGGGATTAATTGACGAATATCATTTTGTATTATTTCCGGTCATTTTAGGACAGGGTAAAGCGCTATTTGCAAATACAGGAACCTCTCATAATCTGGAATTGATGACAATGAGAGAATTTGGTAATGGAGGCCTTCTTCTGACATACCATAGGAAGTGAGCCTTACACCGATGTGGTTATTTGCGGTGATGAATATCGTATTCAATCTGCCCAATTGCGGGAAGTAGCGCCCGATGGATCTTTCACTTTTTGGTTTTGATCTTCCTCCTGAACTTATCGCGCAGTCCCCGTCGCGACGCCGGGATTTGTCCCGCTTATTGGTGCTCGACCGACAATCCGGCGCGATTGCACACACTCAATTCAAAGAAATAACCCGTTATATCAAATCCGGTGACGCGCTTGTGCTTAACAATACCAAAGTTTTCAAAGCCCGATTGTGGGGACAACGCTCCAGCGGTGGTAAAATTGAAGTGTTTCTCGTCCGTCCGGCCCATCAGTCAGGCTTCGTGCCTGAGCGCCCAGAGCCCATGAGCGTATTCTGGGAAGCAATGGTGAGTCCTTCACGGCGTATTAAATCGGGGGAGAGGATTCATTTTGATAAGAGTCACTTTGTTACGATTGAACAACAAATTGCCGATGGCCGATGGATTGTGTTTTTTGATTCGCTGTCAGAACAAAATCGAATTATCGCCGATTTCGGTCATATCCCGCTCCCACATTATATTGATCGTCAGGATGAAGAGCAGGATATAAAACGGTATCAGACGGTCTATGCCGACAAATCGAAAATTGGTGCAGTGGCTGCTCCAACTGCTGGTTTTCATTTTACAAAGGCTTTACTCCGGCAGATTCAACAGATGGGTGTATCGGTTGTCGAAGTTACTCTCCATGTCGGGCCGGGCACTTTCAAACCTATCAAGTGCGATGATATAAGAGAGCACAAAGTCGATCCTGAGTACGCCGAAATATCTTCTGAAGTCGCCTCAGTCATAAATCGTACGAGAAATCAGGGCGGCAAGATTATTGCGGTCGGGACAACTTCAGTTCGCACGCTCGAATCATCGCCAACCATCAATGGTGAAATTGAGCCATTTTCCAAAATGGTTAACCTTTTTATCCAGCCCGGTCATACGTTCACTTACGTTGATTCTATGGTCACAAACTTTCACCTGCCAAAATCATCTCTGCTTGTGCTTGTGGCATCATTCGCCGGACGAGAGAAAATCCTTGAGGCGTATGAGCAAGCAATCGCTCAAGACTATCGTTTTTACAGCTACGGCGATGCCATGCTCATTTTATAATTCTTGTTGCTGGTCATATTTCAGTTCTCTATGTTCCTAAGATGAATGCCGCCGCCGTTATAGTTGCCGCTGGCCGCTCGACGCGGTTTGGCGAAACATTGCCAAAACAATTTCAGTCTGTGTTGGGGCGTCCCTTGCTTGCCTGGACAGTCAGCCGTTTCGAAGCGGCAAAGACTATCAACTCGATTATTTTGGTTGTCAGCGAAGATCAGCTGATGCATGTCGGCGAAGGGATTGTTGAGAAATTCGGACTAAGTAAAGTCATCAAAATTATTGTAGGCGGCGAGACCCGCCGAGAATCAGTCCTCAATGGACTCGAGGGTCTTTCTCATTCAACGGATCTTGTCGCGATACATGATGGCGCGCGTCCGTTGGTACTCCCAACGGATATTGACCGTGTTGTCGAAGTAGCCTCGCGGGAACATGCCGCGATGCTTGCGACTCCTTTAGTCGACACCCTTAAACGAGTTTCAAAAGGAAGCATTGTTTCGACCGTCGAGCGCGACGATCTTTATCTTGCCCAGACTCCGCAGGTTTTCGATTATGAGCTCATTCTGGAAGCTCACCGGTCGATTACATCAGATACGATTGCAACCGACGATGCCTCCCTTATCGAGGGGAGGGGATTCAAAGTACGCATAGTCGAGCCGACCGGGCTCAATCTAAAAGTGACGCGACCTGATGATTTGCTTGTTGTTGAGGATTATTTGAAAAGAGAACAAAATGACTAATCTTCGCGTAGGACATGGATTTGATGTTCATGCTTTCGAAACAGGACGGCCACTCTTTCTTGGAGGGGTGTCAATTCCCCACGATAGAGGGCTGGTGGGGCACAGCGATGCCGATGTTCTGCTCCATGCTATTTGCGATGCGTTGCTTGGCGCGGCAGGACTGTCTGATATAGGTCATCTGTTTTCTCCGACCGACGCGCAATTTAAGAATATCCGTTCGACGATTTTGCTTGAGCGGACTTTTGAATCGATAAGAGCCGTTGGTGCGAGGGAGATTGTAAATATCGACTCGATTGTTTTGGCTGAACAGCCTAAAATATCGTCATATATTCAAGCGATGAAAAATATAATTGCGCCAATTCTGCATATTGACGTTTCGCGGATTGGCATCAAAGCCACAACTTGCGAAGGGCTTGGGACGATAGGCCGTCAAGAGGGGATAGCGGCTTCGGCAACATGTCTGCTTGTCAAGAATGCATGAGATTTTATCCACAGTCAGCGGCTGGCTCGATCAGCTTTTTGCTTACGGAACCTTCTGGGTCTATATCATTATCTTTTTGGCCTGTTTCATCGAAAATATTGTTCCGCCCTTTCCCGGGGACACATTCATTGTTGCCGCAGGGGGATTATCGGCATTGGGGCGACTTGAATATGCCGGTTCGTTCATTTCTGTCGTCTGCGGAGGTATGGCCTCGGTGATGCTTGTTCACTACTGGGGAAGGCGTTATGGGCGTGATTATTTTCTAAAAAAGAATTTCAAATACTTTTCAGTGGCAGATATCGAGCGGGTGGAATCACTTTTGCAAAAATGGGGCGGGATGTTGCTGCTCGGGTCTCGTTTTGTTGTGGGATTTCGATCGGCGCTGGCGCTTGGAACTGGTATTGGCCGTTATTCTTCCGTCCGAACTTTTGTCTACTCTTCAATTTCGTATCTTATTTTCACAAGCCTGCTCATGTATATGGCGGCGGTGTTTGTAGATAATGCCGATAAAATAGGTGAACTGTTCGGGACATACGATAAAATAATCTACCCACTGATTATTATCGGAGTTCTTTGGTTTGTGGCTTGGCGATTTGTATCTAGGCGGGCAAAGAAATCGCAACGCAAAGGAATGTGATGAAAATATTGCTCCTTGCAGGGGGAAACTCAAGTGAACGCGCAGTGTCGCTCAACTCAAGCGCGGCTATTTTCGATGCCCTCAAGCGGCTTGGTCACAAGGTCATCGCACTCGACACCGCTAATGGCCGCTCGCTGACAGATTCCGGGGGGAAGTATATAGGAAATGCTCAGCAGAAAGGGTCGACCGAACTGATACCTTCGCAGTCCTCGGCGCTGGAATTTACGAGCGTGTTATCGGCGCCAGATACGCGGGATGTCGATCTTGTGTTTCTCGGCTTGCATGGAGGAGACGGAGAAAATGGTTCCATTCAAGCCCTGCTCGATTTGAGCGGGAAAAAGTATATCGGTTCGGGAATGACCGCTTCGGCTGTCGCCATGAACAAGGGCATAACAAAACGTATTTTGATATCAGAGGGAATAAAAACGCCGGACTGGTTGTGTATAAAGCGAACAAAGACTGGTTTTACCGCAAAAGTTTGTGAGGAGATTCTTAACATTTTCACGGTGCCAATAATTGTAAAACCAAACGATGGCGGCTCGACGGTGGGACTGACAAAAGTTACAGATCCGTCACAATTAGGCGCGTCTTTGAATTTGGCAGCAGCAGAATCAGAGTATGTGCTCATTGAAGCCTATATCTCCGGTCGCGAATTGACTGTCGCAGTGCTCGATGGCACAGCGTTTCCCATTGTGGAAATAAAGCCGAAAAAGGGACTCTATGATTATGAGTCCAAATACACAAAAGGGAAGACAGAATATATTGTGCCCGCAGAAATAAACAAAGAGGTCACTCAGTCTATACAGGATTCAGCCGTCAAAGCTTATACGGCAGTTGGCTGTTCTGGTCTTGCCAGAATAGATTTTATCTTAGCTGAATCCGGGGACTTTTATTGTCTTGAGATAAACACTCTGCCGGGTATGACTGCGCTATCGCTTGCGCCGATGGCGGCAAAAGCTGTGGGAATCGGTTTCGATGAACTTATCTTTCGCATAATCGAGTCGGCGCTCAAAAAATAACCATCGCGTGAATAACTTATGAATAATTCAAAATTGACTCCCAAAGCAGTAATCTTTGATCTCGGCTCAACTCTGATTGAGTACGAGGCGACACCCTGGGACAAACTAAATCTGCTTGGAGCCGAAAGCGCGCATCTCTTTCTCACCCAGAATGGGCATTCCGTCCCGGAAAAAACCTTGTTCTGCGAAGCATATGAAAAATCGAAGGAAACATTCCGTAAAGTGTCAGCAGAGACACACACTGAGTGGACGATAGTCCAGGCCGCCGAGCATCTTTTTAACGAACTCAAACTGTCGTATGATAAGAAATTACTTGATTCTTTTTTCGATGCCTTTTATGCGCCGGTTGAGGATCTGTTATACGTCTACGATGACACCCTTTCTACTTTGGAAATACTTAAAACTCACTCTATGCCGATTGGTCTTATTTCCAACACAATATTTCCAGAGCGTGCCCACCGGCATGAATTGAAGCGGTTTGGAATCGCGCCTTATCTTTCTTTTGAGGTATTTAGTTCGACTTTCGGGAAGAAAAAGCCGCACCCTGATATTTTCCACTATGCGGCCTCGCTCGCGGGAGCACGACCGGAAAACTGCGTTTATGTTGGCGACCGTTATCTCGAAGATATCGTTGGACCGAATCAGATCGGCATGCCGGCTATTCTCAAACTGACCGACAATCGGGATTATCCTGCCGACAAACTTCCTTTGACAAGACAGGTGAAAAAGCTATCTGAGATCTTCGACCACATCTCGATTTAGATAGACTATTTGACGTCGAAAAGATATATTCTCCGGCTATGAAACAAAAACTCACCCCTCGACTGACCAAAAGAGACAATTCGGCCGGACTTGATGCAACCGAGCGCATGCTCAAAGAGATAACTGAAGCTAATGGAGTGCCCGGGCACGAAGACGAAGTTCGCGCTATAATGCGGCGGGAGTTCAAAGGGCTTGCCGATAAGATAGAGCGGGATAAAATGGGCTCTATTATGGCTGTCAAACGCGGGACTTCGGCTTCTCCAAGAGTGATGGTTGTTGGGCACATGGACGAAGTCGGCTTTATGGTCAAGCAAATAACCAAAGACGGATACATAAAGTTTCTACCCCTCGGCGGCTGGTGGGGTCATGTCGCGCTCGGGCAAAGAATGCGAATTATTACTGACAATGGCCCCGTTTTGGGCGTGGTAGGCTCGCGTCCACCCCACATCCTCGAGCAAAAAGACCGCGAAAGAGTGCTTGAAATTAAAGATATGTTTATCGATGTCGGCGCTCAGGCCAATTTTGATGTTCGAAAAAAGCTTGGCATAAAGGTTGGCGATCCCATTGTTGTCGACAGCCAGTTTACGATCATGGGCAATCGCTCGATGTATATGTCAAAAGCTTTCGACAATCGGGTGGCATGCGCTATTGTTCTCGATATCCTCAAAACCTTCAACAAAAAAAGACATCCCAATACCCTCCTTGCCTGTGCATCTGTGCAGGAGGAGATAGGACTTCGCGGGGCGCAGACGCTCTCGTACATCGCCGAGCCCGATATTTGCCTTGTTGTCGATACCGGCCTGGGACTGGATGTTCCGCCTGACGGTTTTGGCGTCGAAGAGCGGCTCGGCAACGGTCCGGCGATTCTTATATATGATGCCGGAATGCTCCCAAACACAAAACTGCGCAATCTGGTAATTGCAACGGCTGAGAAGAAGAAAATCCCTTTTCATCTGGCCTATATGGAGCGCGGCGCAACCGATGGCGGGCGCATCCACCTCAGCCGCGGAGGCGTTCCATCGGTGGTCATTGGCCCACCGGTGCGGTATATTCACAGCCACAATTCAATTCTAAACCGCGCTGATTATGACAGCACGGTAGCATTACTGATTGAGTTGATTCAAAAGCTCGACGCTAAAACGGTTCAATCTTTGACTGAAGGGTAATTGCGATATGCCGTTGGTTTTCAAGAATTCCCTCAGTCGTCAAAAGGAAGAGTTCGTCCCGCTTCAGAGCGGGAAAGTGAGCCTCTATACCTGCGGCCCGACTGTCTATAATTTCGCCCATATCGGTAATTATAGAACGTTCATGTTCGAAGACCTTCTCCGCCGTTATCTTAAATACAAAGGCTACGAGGTCACACAGGTGATGAATATCACTGATATTGATGATAAAATTATCCGTGACAGCCAAGCCCAAAAAATCCCGCTTGCAGAGTTTACAGCTCCCTTCACCAAGGCATTTTTTGAAGACCTTGAGACGCTCGGTATCGAAAGGGCAGAGGCATATCCAGCCGCAACCGACCATATTCCAGAAATGGTCGAGATCATTAAGAAATTGGTTGCCGTTGGACTGGCCTATGAAATAGGCGGAAATTACTATTTTAAGATTACAGCATTCCCCAGATACGGGAAACTAGCCAATCTCGATATGCAGGGGCTGAAACCGGGCGCGAGAATAGCATCCGATGAATACGAAAAGGAATCCGTTTCTGATTTTGCGCTATGGAAAGCATGGGATCCAAAAGATGGCGATATCTTCTGGGAAACGGAAATAGGCAAAGGGAGACCGGGCTGGCATTTGGAATGCTCGGCCATGTCTATGAAATACCTTGGTGAGCAGTTTGATATTCACACTGGCGGCATTGACAATTTATTTCCCCACCATGAAAATGAAATTGCCCAGTCAGAGGGTGCGACGGGGAAAAAGTTTGTCAACTATTGGCTTCATGCCGAGCACTTGATAGTCGAAGGTCGCAAGATGTCAAAATCGGCCGGCAATTTCTATACCTTGCGTGAGATTCTCGAAAAAGGGTATCCCGGCACGGCTGTCCGTTATCTTCTTCTGTCCACTCACTACCGCCAGCAGTTGAATTTTACTTTTGACGGGCTCGAAGGTGCGCGAAACGCTCTGGCGCGTGTCAATGATTTTATAACGAACCTTGACTCGTATGCAGGTGGAACATCAAACGGCGAGGCCGTGGCCTTTATTCAGAAGGCAATTGAAGGTTTTGAAGACAGTCTCAACGATGACCTCAATATCTCGGGCGCGCTCGGATCGGTCTTTGACTTTATCCGAGATATTAACCGTCTGAAAGCTGAGGATAAATTGTCTGCCGAAGAGCGTTCTTCAGCGCTCCAGACTATCCGCCGCTTTGATACGGTTTTGAATTTCGAAATGAAGAAGTCCTCGCTTGACGGTGAAATTGAGGCACTTATTCAGGAACGGACGCAAGCGAGGAAAAGCCGGGATTTCGCGAGGTCTGATAAAATCCGCGATCAATTACTGGAAATGGGAATTATTCTTGAGGATACCCCTCAAGGCGTCAAATGGAAGCGGAAAGTATGAGCATAAAAGCTTGAAAGAGAGTCATGCTTGCGTTTTTGTGTATCAAGGTATATAATTATTCAAAAGCCGGCGTAACTCAGTTGGTAGAGTACCTGATTTGTAATCAGGCTGTCGGGGGTTCGATTCCTCTCGCCGGCTTAATTTAACAGCTTCACAGACGCAATGCGTATGCAGGATTATTGCATTTCGATGGATGATTTAATCATGTTAGCGGATACAGTTACAAAATGAGCGCATCGCCAGCCGAAAATAAGAGGACAATAGCAATTACAGGCGGAGCGGGGTTTATCGGGTCAAATCTGCTTCGTCTACTTGTCCCGAAATATCCGGATCAGCTTTTTGTCAATGTAGACTGTCTCACGTATGCCGGAAATCTGGACAGTCTGACAGACGTCGAACACTATCCAAATTATCGTTTTGAGAAAGTCGACCTTTGTGACAGCACGTTGCTGGCCAGTGTTTTATCGAAATATACTGTCGGTGGAATAATTCATCTGGCGGCTGAGACCCATGTTGACCGCTCTATTCTTGCGCCCGCATCGGCCATATCCACTAACATTATTGGGACATTCAATCTGCTGGAATACTGTCGCACACAACAGGAGCAGGGACACCAGGTGAGGTTTCACCATGTCTCGACCGATGAAGTCTTTGGTTCGCTCGAGGCGCCCGGAACATTCACCGAAGAGTCACCCTATCGACCCAGTTCGCCCTATGCGGCCTCCAAAGCTTCAGCCGACCACCTTGTACGCTCGTATGCGAAAACTTTTGACCTTGATACGGTCATAAGTAATTGCTCGAATAACTACGGGCCGTATCAATTTCCAGAGAAACTAATACCGCTCATCATTCGCAACGCCCAGCAGGGACTTCCCTTGCCGATTTACGGCGATGGCGGCCACAAACGCGACTGGCTCCATGTCAATGACCATTGTCTGGCTCTTGAAATGATCTTCCTGCATGGCCGTTCAGGAGAAAGCTATCTTGTCGGCGGAAACAGCGACATTACCAATCTTGAATTGGTCAAATCTTTGTGCAGGATACTTTCGCAACGAAGCGAGCGGGAATATGAAAGTCTCATTCAGTTTGTCGCCGAGCGTCCGGGTCATGACCGCCGTTATGCCATAGACCACACCAAAATCAGTTCCGAGCTCGGCTGGCATCCATCGGTAACGCTAACCGAAGGTCTTCAGCGTACAGTCGACTGGTATTGCGACCACACCGAATGGGTGGATCGTTGCATCAACGGAGAATACCAGTTGTTTTACCAGCAACACTACGGTAATCGGTAGATTTCTCGGTGTCATCTTCTATCCGCAAAGGGATCATTCTGGCTGGCGGGAGTGGAAGCCGGCTCTATCCAGCAACTCATGTGACCTGCAAACAACTGTTGCCCGTCTATGACAAGCCGATGATTTATTATCCGCTCTCAACACTCATGTTGGCGGGCATCGTTGACATACTGATCATAAGCACCCCCCAGGATTTACCTTCGTTTAAGACTCTCTTAGGTAATGGCGATCAACTTGGTTTGCGAGTAGAATACGCGGAACAGCAACAACCGCGAGGGATCGCCGAAGCTCTGCTCATCGGCGAGGCGTTTATCGATGGCGCTCCTGTGGCGCTGATACTGGGCGATAATATTTTCTATGGCGTGCATGATTTTTTGCGAGACGCATCAGCACATACCGAAGGCGCGACTATTTTTGGCTATGCCGTGACCGATCCCGAACGTTACGGAGTCATTGAGTTTGATAACAACGGCAAGCCAATTTCTCTGGAGGAAAAACCTGTCAAACCAAAGTCCAACTATGCTGTTACCGTACTTTACCTCTATGATGCGGATGTCGTAAGCATTGCCAAAGGACTTACGCCGTCCAAACGAGACGAGTTGGAAATTACCGATGTTAATCTCGAATACCTAAAACGTGGCAAACTTAAGGCAATAAAACTGGGACGCGGCATTGCCTGGCTCGATACCGGCACCTATGACTCGCTTCTTGATGCTGGCAATTTTATTGCGACGATCGAAAAACGACAGGGACAGAAGATTGCCTGTATCGAGGAGATCGCGCTTCGTATGGGATTGATTGACACTTCAAAAGCGCAGATGTTGACAGAAGCGATGAGTTGCAATCCATACCGTGAATATCTTCAAAATGTTATTGCAGAGTTCAATGGCCTGTAATAAGCGTGTGCTCATTACAGGTTCCAGGGGGCGGCTCGGACAAGAGCTTATGGAAAAGTTCCCTTCCAAATGGAATGTATGCGGTATTGGCCGGGAAGAGGCCGACATTACCGATTATAAAGCTGTTTCCATAGTAATCTCGGACTTTTCACCAGATATTGTGATACATACCGCTGGGTACACCGATGTCGATAAGGCGGAATCGGAGCCCGAAGAAGCAATGCGCGTAAACGGATTGGGGACAGAAAATATCGCCCGAGCTTGCCAGGAGTCTGATTCGAAACTGATTTATATTTCCTCTGACTTTGTTTTCGATGGGACGAAATCTGTTCCTTATATCGAAGATGACACACCAAATCCACAAACAGCCTATGGAAAAAATAAACTGGCTGGTGAGAAAGCAGTCGAATCACTTGTGAGCAACTGCCTCATAGTGCGAATCGGATGGGTGTATGGCCGACACGGGAAGAGCTTTGTCTCGACTATGATTGAAAAAGGACAACAACAGATTGAATCGCGGCAGACCTCAAGGATAGTCCCTCCCATACGAGTCGTCGATGACCAGTTCGGCTCGCCAACTTCAGAATGGGCAATTGCGAATCGACTGTTCGAACTTGCCGAGCGCGACGTGTGGGGTATTGTTCATATCGCATCCCGCGGCGAGGTCAACAGGTTTGACTTTACTAAGGAAATCTTCGGCTTGCTCGGTATGGATATTGAGCTACAGGCTTGCTCAAGCGAGGATTACCCACTTCCGGCTACACGACCGGCGCGTTCATCACTGGAAAGCCGCAGACTTGACGAACTCGGAATAGGCCCAATGCCGACCTGGAAACAGGATATTGAAATGTTTTTCAAATCTTGCGCAAGATACGCTAAATGAATCAGCCCAATATCGAAGGCGTAGTAATAAGGCCGCTCATATTGAATACCGACGGCCGTGGGTGGCTCATTGAACTGTTCAGAACCGACGAACTTCAGCCGCCGATTTCTCCATTAATGTCATATGTTTCCATGACAAAACCGGGATTATTACGCGGACCGCATGAACACCGTGAGCAGACTGATTATTTTTGTTTTATCGGCCCATCGACTTTCCTTGTGCGGCTGTGGGATAACCGTAAAGACTCAAGGACATTTGGAGCAAAAATCGAGATTGAACTTGGAGAGCATAACAAGGCATCGGTAATAGTCCCGCCCGGAGTGGTTCATGGCTATAAAAACATTGGCACTGTCGACGGATTAATGTACAATGCTCCCAACCGTTTGTATGGCGGTGAAGGAAAAGACGGCCCTATCGATGAAATCCGATATGAAAATATTGACGGGCACAAGTTTTCGATGGAATGAGTTCTGTTATGTCAGATAAAAAGGATCACAAAGAAATAGAGCGCATTTTTGATGAGCATATTTCGCTCGTGCAAAACCTCAAATCAACCAGGCCAGCCGAAATTTGGCAGATCGGACAACTGCTTATCAAATGTTTTAAGCGCGGTAACAAAATACTTCTTTGCGGTAATGGCGGTTCTGCTGCCGATGCCCAGCATTTGGCCGCGGAGTTTACCGGACGATTCGTTCGGGAGAGACGCCCGCTGCCTGCGATTGCCCTCACAACCGACGCCTCGGCCATGACAGCTATCGCTAATGATTTTGGTTTTGAAACAGTTTTCTCACGTCAGGTTCAAGCTTTGTCCGTCAAAGGGGATGTCGTGATTGGCCTCTCAACCTCCGGCAAATCCCAAAATGTCAAACAGGCTCTTCTGATGGCAAAATCCTGCGGATGCGCCACTATTGGGCTTTTGGGCAGCGATGGCGGCGAAATCGCCAAAATCGCAGACAAATCTATAATTGTTCACTCTACGAATACTGCTCGGGTGCAGGAGATGCATATTACTATCGGCCATATCTTGTGCGATTTGATTGACACTCATTTTGCTTCGTCAAAGTAACTCCAATTTCCTTAGATTATTTCCGCAGATTTGATTGTCTGATCACTTATGATTATTATAACCGTTTTCCCGTATCAGGAATTATTTTCAGTTCACCTCAGAAAGACTTTCTAATTCCAGTCTTTGAGAGTTCGCTCTAACCGACATCTCTCCGAGTCCGGCCATGTAACTCGTTGTTAGCCAGTAGTCAACCCGTGTGCGATTTATCCGGCACAGTTCTTGTACATCTCTTTTTCGGATTAGAGAAGGAGATTCGGATGCAAGGACGCATCATGTTTGCGATTGGAATCGCACAAAGTACAGAAAAGGGCTTCCTGGGGTTGGCGCGGTGTCGGGGGCTACTCTATTTCATATATTCACCATCCATAAAGCCTTATGCGGCTTCCAAATGTCTGAAAATGTCTACTTATTCATCGAGCAATACTTCGAGCTCGACCTTTTAGGCCTTAATCGACGGGCTTTTAGCCCAATTATCCGGCAAATTTTTTTGTTGGATGATATCTCATCCGAAACTACATTCTTAATAATAGAAGGATATGGAAATGCTCTCTGGTAAATCAATCCTGGTAACAGGCGGAACTGGCTCGTTCGGTAAACAATTCATTCGGACTATTTTAACCAAATATCCGAGTGTGCGGCGGGTTGTTGTCTTCTCCCGAGATGAACTAAAACAATTTGAGATGAATCAGGCTTTCCCCGATTCTCGTTACCCGCAGTTGAGATTTTTTATTGGCGATGTCCGGGATAAAGAACGACTTTTCAGAGCAATGGAGGGTGTGGATATTGTAGTCCATGCCGCCGCCCTCAAACAGGTCCCAGCCTGCGAATATAATCCCTTTGAAGCTATTAAGACCAATGTCATTGGGGCGCAAAACGTTATCGAAGCCGCAATCGACCGCAATGTTCACAAAGTTGTGGCGTTGAGCACAGATAAGGCTGCCGCGCCTATAAACCTCTATGGCGCTACCAAGCTTTGTTCTGACAAACTCTTCGTTTCGGCCAATAACTTCAAGGGTAGCCGAGATATCAAGTTTTCTGTGGTCAGATACGGAAATGTCATGGGCAGCCGTGGGAGTGTTATCCCATTTTTTCTGAGCAAGCGAAATGAAAAAGTTATTCCGATTACCGATTCGCGCATGACGCGATTTAATATTACTCTCGATGAAGGTGTCGATCTGGTTATACATGCTCTGACCCATATGTGGGGAGGGGAAATCTTTGTCCCAAAGATTCCCAGTTATCGAATTTTGGATGTCGCCCAGGCAGTCGCGCCGGCATGTGCTCATGAATTCGTAGGCATACGCCCCGGGGAAAAGCTCCATGAGGAGATGATTACCGCAACTGACGCTCTTTCAACGCTTGAATTTGACAAATATTTTGTGATTAAGCCGTCCATGCCTCTTTGGGATTCGGCGCGGTATATGGAAACATTCGGCGGCAAGGAATGCAAAGATGGTTTCCGTTACGCAAGCGACACTAACACCCAATGGCTCTCAGTCGATGCAATTCGCGCTTTGGTCAACGACCACCTGGGTGTGGGTCTGGAAATCGATGAGACCACAGGCTGGAGAGAGCAGAGAAAACTGACTATCAAAGAAATGACCCGTGATCTGACAAAAGTGTCGACGGATAAAAACTGAATTTAAAATTGAAAGAATCTTTGGCCTGAACAAATGGGATCGGATCGGGAATCAAGCAAGTCCATAATCGAAAGTCGCCCTGAGGCGACAAATAGAATGGCCTCGCTTGTCTCTGATACCGAGACCGCAATTTGTATGGGTGTTCGGTCGTACCTTCGCGAAGTACGCCAGTCCGATGTCAACGATCGTTACTATCGGTGGATGAACGATCCCGAAGTAAGCCGATACCTTGAGACTCGCTTCGTTGCTCAATCGCTTGAGAATATCTCAAAATTTGTCGCGCATATGGACGGCAAAAGTGATGAGCCGTTTTTTGCCATTTGCCGCAGAGACACAAACGAGCATATCGGCAATATAAAGCTTGGCCCGATCAACTGGCGCCATCGCTATGCCGATATCAGTCTGCTGATTGGCGAGAAGAATTGCTGGGGTAAAGGATACGCCACTGAGGCTATCGGAATGATCACACAATTCGGATTTGAGACGCTTAATCTCAATAAACTCAAAGCCGGCTGTTATGTCGAAAACGAAGGCAGCGCGCGTTCATTCGAAAAATGCGGCTATAGCCGCGAAGGTCTCCAAAAGGGCCAGTATCTTATTGACGGCAAGTCGACCGACGGAATAATCTTGGGACTCTGCGCAGAGGACTACTGGAAGAAAAAAGCGTGATAAGAATAGTCGCGCTCAGGGATGCACTTTGGCAGCCTCTATTGTGAGATTGCGCGAGTATTAGCGGGGGAGAGGCTAAATTGCGAATCATGTCAAATTATCTCGGAGGTAAATAGATGGAACTGAGACGATGCACCAAGTGTGTCCTTCCTGAAACGCATGAGACAATCATGTTCGACGAAGAAGGCGTGTGTAATATCTGTCGCCAGCACGAATACAAAAATGAAAAGATAGACTGGACCGCTAAGAAAAAAGAACTTGGCGAACTCATTGAGGAATATCGTGGCAAAGGTGATTACGATTGCCTTGTGCCTTTCAGCGGCGGCAAGGACAGCGTCTGGACCCTTTACTATCTTATAAAAGAATACAAAATAAAGCCGCTCGTTGTGCGATTTGATCATGGTTTTTTGCGCCCGAACCTACATGACAACACCATCAAAGTAATCCGTCGCCTTGGGGTGGATTTTCACACCTTCACGCCCAACTGGAAAGTTGTCCAGAAATTGATGCTTCAAGCACTACTCGAGAAGGGAGATTTCTGCTGGCATTGCCACACCGGTATCTTCGCCTATCCCATGCGTGTCGCGATAAATTACAACGTTCCCCTTGTTTTTTGGGGTGAACCATCCTCAGAGTACACCTCGTATTATAGTTATGACCAGCCCGAAGAAGTCGATGAGAAGCGTTTCAATCGTTATGTCAATTTAGGGATCACTGCGCAGGATATGTATGTCCGTCTTCAAGGACAAATTGATGAGCGCGAATTACGCCCGTATATGTATCCGGCGCTAAAGGACCTCAGGAAAATTAATTATCGATCTGTCTGCCTTGGCTCGTATGTTCCTTGGGATGTGATGCGGCAGTCCAAAATTATTCAGGATGATCTCGGTTGGCGCGGCGACGAAGTCGAAAACGTGCCGGGCGGTTATTCCTATGAAAAGATCGAGTGCTACGTTCAGGGCGTTCGCGATTATATAAAATATATCAAACGCGGCTACACAAGACCATCACATTTGGCATCCCTCGATATTCGCAATAGCCGTCTTGAACGAGATGAGGCCATGAGGATGGTGCGCGAGTTCGAAGGAAGGCGCCCTCCAAGTCTCGATCTTTTCTTGTCCTATGTCGGCCTGACTGAGTTAGAGTTTATGGAAGTTGTGCTTAGTCACGCTGTTTCTCCGTACGAACATGATCATTCAAAAGTTACCGATGGCAAGTTTGTTCACGATTTCGAAGACTGGCCGCGCGAAGGGGCAATGCCCCGAGAGCAGGCACTTGTGCAGCTTACCAGGTGGCGAAAAGGAAAATCCAAAACACTTGAGCCGACGCCTGTCGCCGCTGAGGAATAGATGGTCGGAATTGTCGATTATGGTATGGGCAACATCATGTCTGTCGCCAATGCGCTTGAGCGTATTGGCGCCGGTGTCAAGATGTGCCGTACACCAGAGGATTTTTCAGAGGTAGACAGAATAATTCTGCCCGGTGTAGGAGCATTTGCTGACTGTATGAATACCCTTAATTCAAGCGGGCTAGTCGAGGCTCTTGAAGACTCTGTGCTCAGTTACAAAAAGCCGCTGTTTGGTATTTGCGTTGGTATGCAGATGCTTGCAAAAAAAGGATACGAAGGCGGCATGCACAACGGCCTTGGCTGGATAAACTCTGAAGTAGTGATGCTTGAGACAAGCGAGGCCAATCTTAGGATTCCGCATATTGGCTGGAATAACGTCTCCACTCGAGAAAACAGCCCGATCTTCAAAGGCCTTCCCCCTGAACCGGAGGTCTATTTTGTGCACTCATATTGGATGAAATGCAATGATCCAGATGTTGTAGAAGCCACCTGCGATTATGGCGGACTAATCACGGCATCTATCCGTAAAGATAATATCGTTGCGACACAGTTTCATCCCGAGAAAAGTCAGGACTACGGATTGCACATTTTAGAGAACTTTATGAAGTGGAAACCATGACTAAGAAACAGCCATTGCTGTAAATCATATATTATGCTAAAACGACGGCTCATACCAAAACTGCAGATGAAATCAGTTACCCTTGGCACGAAAAGGCAGATGGTTTTGGTGACAACGGTGAAGTTTAACGAAGTCATTGAAATTGGCGATCCCATGTCACAAGCAAAAATATATGAAGCTCAATCGGCCGACGAACTTATCTGCATTGACCTCGATGCCTCAACTGAAAATAGACTGGCCGCGGTTGATATCATCCGCTCAACAGCCGCGCAAATCTGCATGCCGCTCACTGCTGGAGGCGGGGTCACCACTATCGAGGACTTTCGAACTTTGCTTTCCAACGGCGCAGACAAAGTCTCCATCAATACGGCCGCGGTCGAAAATCCCCAACTGATAACGGAGTCCTCGCGGATATTCGGAGCCCAGTGCGTCGTTGTCAGTATCGACTATAAGCTCGAAGCCGATGGCACGCGAGTGGTGATGATCGGCGGAGGCAAAAAGCAAACAAAATGGGAAGCCGTGGCATGGGCGAAAGAAGCTCACCGGCTTGGAGCCGGGGAGATATTGTTGACCTCGATTGACAGAGATGGAACCCGCGAAGGATTGGATTGCGAACTGACTCGACAAGTGGTTGATGCTGTTTCAATTCCGGTCATTGCATCGGGGGGATGCGGTTTAGCGCGCCACTTTGTAGAAGGATTCATAGAGGGCAAAGCCGATGCTGTTTCAGCCGGGACATATTTCTGTTTTCTGGATCAAAATCCAATGCAGACCCGCTCGCATATCATGAATGCCTCAATCCCAATCCGTATTCATCGAGGAGCCTTCGCATGAAGACAAAATCAGAAACTACAATTGCGCCAGTTCAGAAGAACAAGGCCGCAGTCAGGTTTACCGAGTCCTCAGGTAAGAAATTTCTCCCGTACGGAAGACAGCATATTTCCGAGAAAGACATTCAAGCCGTTGTCGATGTCCTCCGCTCCGATTGGCTGACCCAGGGTCCGGCAATTGAGAGTTTTGAACAATCACTTGCGGCATATCTGAAGTCTCCAAATGTCATTGCCTGCTCGAATGGGACAGCCGCGCTCCATCTTGCAATGCTTGCCCTTAATATTGGGCCGGGCGACGTGGTCGTCACAACGCCCAATACATTTGTGGCCGATGCTAATTGTGCGCGATATGTCGGCGCCGACGTTTGTCTTGTAGATATTGAACCATCGACCGGCAATATCGATATTAACGCGCTCGAATCAGTCTTGAAACATGACAATGACCGCTCGATCAAAGCCATTGTTCCCGTACATTTTGCCGGACAGCCGGTAGATATTGTTCGAATTCATCAGTTGGCAAAAGCCCATGAAGCATGGATTGTCGATGATGCTTGCCACGCTCTCGGAGCAGAATATTCGTATCAAGGGAAATCACTCAAAATAGGCTCGGGCAAATACAGCGACATAACTGTCTTTTCATTCCATCCGGTAAAGCATGTTGCAACCGGCGAAGGCGGCGCCTTGAGCACTGCTTCAGACAAAATCGCCGCGAAACTCCGCGCCCTTCGCACTCATGGCATTCAACGCGAATCTTTCGAACAGCAGGAGATGGCCATAAATGCAGATGGATTGACAAATCCCTGGTATTATGAGATGTTAGATCTTGGATTTAACTACCGCCTTACAGATATTCAGGCGACACTCGGACAAAGCCAGCTTGAGAGAATTCAATGGTCGGTAACTAGAAGAAACGAGATTGCCGAGCTGTATCGGGACTTGATTGCAAAGACGTTCTCGCAAGAAAATGTCTGGTCGCTTAAAGTAAAGCCGGGTCTGCGTCATGCCTATCATCTCTTTGTCGTCCAGATAGATTTTGAAAAGTTCGGCGTATCACGCGCGAAAGTGATGAATGCCCTCCACGAATCCGGCATCGGCACTCAAGTTCACTACATACCGATACACCTCCAGTCATACTATCGAAAATTCTTTCCAAAACCGTTTAGCCTGCCGTATGCCGAGGCGTATTATTCGCGTGCCCTTAGCCTGCCGATGTATCCCGATCTGACTGACGAAGACTGCCAGCGAGTTGTCATTGAACTTTATCAGGCGCTGATGACACGGTGAGGGCAACTTATGACACACGCCAATCAAAAAATAACACTCGGTCTCGGAACCGCACAATTTGGTTCGGATTACGGAATTACAAACACACACGGAAAAGTTAGCATCCAGCAGGTTCGGGCAATTGTTGACTTTGCCAGCAAGAATGAGATAAACACGGTTGACACCGCCGCCCTATACGGCGGCAGTGAAACTGTGCTCGGAAGAAGCCTGTCGAGCGATCATGGCTTTCGCGTCGTCACGAAAACTGTTCAACTTAAGAAACAAGAGATTACGGTCGCCGATATAATTCTCATGTCGGAGACTTTCAAACGCTCTCTCGAAAAGCTTGGCCAATCCTCGGTCTACGGCCTGCTTATTCACAATGCTGATGATCTTCTTGCGCAAAACGGTAGTATGGTTTTTGATTTGCTCGAGTCGCTCAAGGAATCCAAACATGTGAAAAAAATAGGCGTTTCGGTCTACAGCGGCGAACAAATTGACCGGCTAGTGGAGCTTTTCGATATCGACCTCGTCCAGCTTCCGCTCAATATCCTCGATCAAAGGCTGATTCATTCCGGACATTTATCTCGATTGGCTAAGCGTGGAATTGAGATACACGCCCGGTCTGTATTCTTACAAGGATTATTACTTACCCCGCCAACAAAATTGCATCCATATTTCAATCCCATATCAGACAGGGTAACTCGGCTGCAAAGCGCATTCAGTGAGAGCCGGATGACATCGCTTGAAGGTTCCCTTTCTTTTATCAAAAACATCCCTGAAATCGATTGTGTGATTGTTGGCGTGTCGTCTCTTGACGAATTGAAACAGATACACTCTGCTTTTCATTCTTTGACAACGCCACAGATAGATTACACCCAGTACGCCTGCGAAGATGAGCAGATGGTAAACGCCTCGTTGTGGAGGCTATCATGATACTCGGCATACTTCAGGCCCGTTATAGCTCGACACGTCTTCCCGGCAAAGTGCTCAAACCGATAGTCGGTACACCAATGTTATTCCATCAGATTGAGCGTGTTCGGCGCGCGTCACTTCTCGATGGTCTCATCGTTGCTACAAGCGCTGATTCAAGCGATGACCAACTCACCATCGCACTTCATAACAGGGGCATAAAATGTTTCCGCGGAAGTCTTGATGATGTCCTTGATAGGTTTTATCAGGCGGCATCTCAAAGTTCTCCCGCGCATGTCGTACGGCTGACCGGAGATTGCCCCTTGAGCGATCCCGATATTATTCACGATGTAATACGCTTCCACCTCGAAGGCGGCTACGATTACTCAAGCAATACAATCAAACCGACATTCCCCGATGGATTGGATGTTGAGATCGTCCGGTTCACATCCCTCAAGCAAGGCTGGCAAAAGGCCAAACTCAAATCTGAGAGGGAGCATGTGACCCCATACTTCTATAATAACCCGGACAAGTTCAAAATAGGCTCGTTTACGCAATCGCCCGATTTGTCGCAACTGCGATGGACGGTCGATAATTTGCAGGATTTTGAATTGATCCATGAAATCTATTCTTCTCTCTATCCGGTCAACTCTGCATTCACCACCCAAGACATTTTGTCCTTGCTTGACGAAAGACCGGAACTGAAGACAATCAATACGAAAAGTAACAGGAACGAAGGCTACGAAAAGTCACTGACTGAAGACAGCCTGATTTAGAAATAGTATACCGATAAAAAGGGTTCAATACGCATGAAGACTGACACAAAGAATGAAAAGCGCACTCTGCGTCTGCCGAAGACAACAAAAATACCTCTAAGCCTCGCCATGCAGGAAAAGGCCAAACGGCTTATCCCCGGCATGACACAGTTGCTCTCAAAGCGCCCTGACATGTTCGCGCCCGGTGTGTGGCCCGGCTATTACAGCAAAGCCAAAGGGGCCGAAGTGTGGGATCTTGATGGTAATAAGTATATTGATATGAGTATAAGCGGTATCGGAGCGAACGTTTTGGGATATGCCGATCCCGATGTCGATGCTGCAGTATTGAAAGCTATTGCCAACGGGAGCAGTTCTTCGCTGAACTGTCCTGAAGAAGTTGAGCTGGCGGAACTACTCTGCGATATTCACCCCTGGGCGGAGATGGTGCGCTACTCACGAGCCGGGGGAGAGGCGACTACTATCGCAATACGAATCGCACGCACCGCAACTGGACGCGACAAAGTTGCCTTCTGCGGCTATCATGGATGGCATGACTGGTATTTGTCGGCCAATCTCGGCACCGAAAACGCGCTCGGTGAACATTTGATCTCGGGATTGGAACCGAATGGTGTGCCAAAAGCATTAGCCGGAACCGCGCTGCCGTTTCGATATAACAAGATCGAGAAACTGAAAGCAATAGTTGCCGAACATGGAAACGATTTGGCTGCAATTATAATGGAGCCGGTACGAAATGAACCGCCTGATTTGGGCTTTATGGAGGGTGTGCGCATGCTCGCTGACAAAACCGGAGCGGTCTTCATTATGGATGAAATTTCAGCCGGCTTTCGTATGAATTCCGGCGGGGCTCATCTGCTTATGAATGTAACACCTGATATGGCCGTCTTTTCAAAGGCTATGGGTAACGGTTACCCCATTGCCGCAATTATTGGCCGCGCGTCGATTATGCAAGCCGCGCAGAAGACATTTATCTCAAGCACCAACTGGTCAGAGCGTATCGGTCCCACCGCGGCCCTTGCGACAATCCGCAAGCATCAAAAAGTGAATGCTGGTGAACATTTAATGACGATTGGCAAAGCCATTCAGGCCGGATGGACTAAAGCAGGGCAGGCTCACGGAATTACCATTGATGTTGGCGGAATTCCGCCCCTGAGCCATTTCTCATTTGAAGGCTCGCTCGGACTTTCTATTAAAGCGCTCTTTGTACAGAAGATGCTTGAGCGGGAATTTCTGGCATCGACGTCGTTTTACTCCATGTATGCTCATACCGAAAAGCATGTCAAAGATTATCTTGTTGCCGTTGACGAAGTACTCGCCGACATCGCAGAGTTGCAAAAGCTTGGCACTATCGAATCGAGCATGATAGGCGGGCCAGCGACATCAGGATTCAAAAGGCTTAACTAAATTAGGATACTATGCGGGTTGCGATACGAACAGATTCTTCGACGTTAATTGGCACAGGCCATGTTATGCGCTGCCTGACCCTTGCCAAACAACTCAGGCAGAACCAAGCCGAGGTCGTTTTTATATCCCGCGCGCACAATGGAAATATCATTTCCGAGATTGAGCTGAATGGGTTTCAGGTTTTCCGACTTGAGTCAAGTACGCCCACCACACCTATTCCTATTCCTGTTCCTGTACCTGAAAAATTTTACGCCCAATGGTTGGGCGTAAGCACAAAGCATGACGCCGAGCAAACATCCGATGCTATGCAAAGATTTGGAAGTGTGGACTGGCTTATTGTCGATCATTATGCGCTCGATATTGATTGGGAAGTCAACATGAGGAGTCATGCCAAAAACGTCATGGTAATAGACGATCTCGCAAATCGCTCACATGATTGTAACATTCTTTTGGACCAGAATTTGTATCCGAATTCCAGATCGCTCTATTCATATCTTGTTCCGTCAGACTGTGAACTGCTCCTTGGTCCTCAATATGCGCTTCTCAGAGACGAGTTTCGAAAAGCAAAGAAAAGAATTCGACCCCGATCAGGTGATATTAACAAAATACTTATATTTTTCGGTGGAACTGACCCGCACAACCTGACTTCACGAGCCCTGCATGCGCTCAAACAAGTTAACAGACATGATCTTAGAGTCGATGTTGTTGTCGGTGAGACAAACCCGCACCGAAACGAAATCCAAGTAATAACCGAGTTAATTCCGGGTTGCAGGTATCATTGCCAGATCAAAAACATGGCAGAAAAGATGGTAAATGCGGATCTGTCGATATGTGCAGGAGGTACCACGACATGGGAAAGAGCATATCTTGGTCTGCCAGCGCTGACTGTAATTATGGCAGAGAATCAAAGACAGATGACCGAATCAGTGGCGGCTACCGGGGCCTGCATTAATCTTGGCTGGCACGAGTCGGTTACTTCGAGATCAATTGCAGAGGCAATAAATGACGCATTAGTCAGCCGCGAAAAATTAGCCCGGATGAGTATTTGCGCATTGTCCCTCTTTGAAGAGAATGATAAAACTGGTGCTGAGGCTGTGGCCTCATTGATTATGGAGAAAAGCTGTGTCTGAACTAAAAGAGTGTAGTCTGAGACCGCTTCAAAAAGCTGACCTCCCAATGGTTCGCGAGTGGCGAAACTCCCTTCGGGTGCGCTCGCAAATGTACAACTATAAACTTATATCCGAAGCCGAACATCATGAGTGGTTCTCAATCGTTAGTAACGACAATTCGGTCGAAGTCCTGATATTCGAGCTGGACGGAAAGCCGTGCGGAGTATCGACAGTCAAGAATATTGATTTGACACATGGAACCTGTCTCTGGGGTTTTTATCTCGGCGTTGAAGACCTTCCCAGAGGAACCGGAACACTTCTCGGCATAGCTTCGCTTGATCACATATTTCAGACTCGTGGTTTGCGGAAAGTGTGCGGTGAGGTGTTGGATTTTAATACTCCAAGCCAAAAATTGTTTGCTCGTCTCGGGTTTACGAATGACGGTACTCTGCGTAGTCATTTCAAAAAAGACAAACAGTTCTGTGATATTTTTCTCTTTTCCTTGCTTGATTCGGAGTGGCAGTTTTCGCGACAACAATTGCTTTCATCGATTGTATCCAAAGCTTCTGCCGTTTCCGCGGATACAGTCAATTCAGAAGTGGAGATACGATGAATCCGATACAGATAGGCTCGCGTTCAATTTCGTCCGCGCATGCTCCATTTATTATAGCTGAGATGTCCGGCAATCATAACCAGTCACTTGAGCGGGCGCTAAAACTTGTCGATATCGCGGCCGATGCTGGCGCTCACGCGCTCAAAATTCAGACATATACGGCCGAGACGATGACATTGGATTTAAACGAACGCGAATTCCGCATCGACGACCCTGATAGCCTCTGGAAAGGAAATTCGCTCTTTGCCCTCTATAAGCAAGCCTGTACCCCATGGGAATGGCACAAAACGATCTTTGACCGATGTCGTGAGCGGGGGATGATCGGATTTAGCACGCCCTTTGATGTGACCGCTGTCGACTTCCTTGAGACGCTTAATGTTCCCTGCTACAAAGTCGCATCGTTTGAAAACACCGATATTCCTTTAATAAAAAAAATTGCCTCAACCGGAAAACCGATGATTATCTCAACCGGCATGGCGACAATTGCAGAACTCGATGAAACCGTTCGAGCTGCTTGCTCCGCGGGATGCAATTCGCTTGTATTGCTTAAATGCACAAGCAGTTATCCGGCTAACCCAGAGTCTTCAAACCTGAACACGATCCCCCATATGCGTGAACTCTTCGACGTTCAGGTAGGCTTATCGGATCATTCTATGGGAGTAGGTGTTGCGGTGGCATCGGTGGCGCTCGGCGCGACTGTCATTGAAAAGCACTTCACCCTTTCCCGCGCCGAAGGAGGGGTTGACTCGGCCTTTTCACTTGAGCCTGATGAACTCAGATCACTTGTTGTGGAAACAGAACGCGCTTGGCAGTCCCTGGGTCAAATAACGTATGGGGCAACATCAAAGGAAAAAAAGTCGCTCCAGTTCCGCCGTTCGCTTTATGTAGCGATTGATATGAAAGAAGGGGAGATATTGACAGTCGAAAACCTTCGCGATGTCAGGCCGGGCTTCGGTCTACCCCCGCGCTATCTTGACATTCTCCTTGGCAAGCGGGTAAGGAACGCTGTCAAAAAAGGGACGCCGATGAGTTGGGATTTGATAGGGTAGAGTAAATGGGAGCAATCAAAACACTTGCCCGGCATATACTGCCACGAACCGCAAAGATGCGCATCTATCGGCGTCAGGCGCTCGATTATATCGAGTCATTACGCGCTGATTATGAACCTGCTAAGAAGACAATTCTTGTCATCAATCATTTTTTCGATCAGGATATCAAAGCGCTCAGAGCCGCAAATACCAAATATAATATAGTCGTCGTTGAAGCTCCGATACTTTTCAAGGGAGCAAAGCTGTTTTTCGCCCAAGGCGTTCAGGATATGACGGCTTCGTATGATCTGGAAGATCCGATGCGTGTTCAGGAATATCACGCTGAATGCGAACTCATGTTCTCTGCCTTGAAAGATAGATTCAACCCCGCGCTCATGGTCGCGGTCAATGATAACTTCTATTGGATAAGAGAATTTATCCGAGTTGGATGGACGCATGATGTAAAAACTGTTGTTATTGACAAAGAAGGGACAATCTCCCCGCACTCTTTTGAGCATGAAGTCATACGGGCGAAAAAATGCGCGCCATTTATGTCCGATCATATTTTTGTGTGGAGCGAGCGTCAGAAGGAGTTTTGGAAACGTATTGGTGTGACCGATGACAAATTAACAGTCCTTGGGCAGCCGCGCTCGGATTTGTTCTACCAGAAGATGGATTTTACTGTCGACAATCTTTTCACCAAACCCCAGCCGCTCATTACTTTGTTTTCCTATGATGACGCAGCCTACATTCCAATCGAGCTTGTCGCTTCGGAGAATCTCACATGGCGGAAGATGAAACATGAGTGCCATCACTATCTCTACGAAATGGCCAAAAGCAATCCGACTTATAACTTTGTATATAAAACGCATCCTCAGCAACTCGACTTCACGGAACTGAAAGCGAAATACGAATTGCCCAATCTCAAGGTTGTTGGAGGCTCGGCAATTGCCAATGAGTTGATTGTCCGGTCTGAACTTATTATCGCTTTCCAGACGACGGCGATGCTCGAAGCAATGTTCTTAGGCAAACGCCTCATATATACGTCATGGGATCCGCATGTTCCTCGTTTGACAGAACATATTCTGCCGTTTCACACCGCCGAAGGCATAGTTATATCAGAAAGTTTCGCGCATTTTCAGGCGGCCTGCAATCGCTTTGTTAGTGGTGATATTAGTGATTTTGTGTTTACAAAAGATCAAGTTGCCCAGCGGAACAGACTTGTTCAGGAATATCTCTATCAGCCCGATGGTCACGTATGCGATAGATTCTTCTCAGAAATCGAACGGTTCATGGTATGAGTCGGCTGTTCTCAAACACGCTCATCTCAAGCCTGGACAGCGTTGTGCTCATTGCACTGAGCCTTGTTGCAACACCTATTCTCGTCAATAATTTTGGGGTGTCAGGATATGGTGTTTTTGTTTTCCTCAGCATATTCAGTATTCATGGCGCACTTTCGTTTATGGATTTGGGGATGGAGGCCTCGCTTATGACCGCCGTGGCGAGATTTGACGCTGACGGCAACACACGGGACATCCAGAGCGCGCTAAACGTCTCCCTTGTCTATTATCTGGCGCTGGGTCTTCTCGTTGGTTGTATACTATTCCTTTTAAAAGGGATGATTCTTGAGCAGTTTCTCGAATCTGATGCGATCATTGCGCCTGAACACATAGCGAACGCTGTCGGCCTTATAGCCCTGAATCTGGTTTTTCAATTTGTCGGTGTGCCCTTTAGTGCTGTGCTTCAGGGTATGAGTCGCTTCATTATTTCAAAATCGGTGAGCATGACACTTAATATTCTGCAATATGCATTGCTCATCGCAGTCGCGCTTTGGAATGGAAGGATAGATATCGCTTTTGCTGCTATCACCGGACTGAGTCTGCTTCGGCTACTGGTCTATTTGGTTTTGTTTCGGATATACCTTCCGGGACATTTTGTTGTTTCGGCCTCGCTGGATATGGGATTGTTCCGCAAGCTTGCCAGTTATAGCTCGGTACTGTTCTTTGGACGATTTATGAGTCTCATAAATGGCCAAATAGATAAAGTCCTGATATGGCTTATGCTTCCGGTTGCGGGGCTTGCTATTTACGACATAGTAAACCGTCCCGGAAATCTTGTGCGCATGATTACCGGCATGACCTACTCGGCCGCTGTGCCCGAGGTAGCTCGACTTCATCAGATAAGTTCGATGCCATCCATTAAGGATATTTACCTCCGTTTGGTTCGGTATGCCTACCTTCTGATTCTGCCGGCCCTTGCCGGACTGTACATTTTGATGGAAGACCTCCTATATTTGTGGGTGGGAACTGAGTTTTCACAGTACAGCCATCTTGCGCTAATTGTGCTCGGAATCTTCACAATCAACCCGATTGTATCTATTGCCTCCACGCTTGCCATCGGTATGAACATGGCAAATAAATCTCTCCGGATTTCCTGCGTCGGTGTTGTGGTAAATATTATTCTCAGTCTGTCGCTGGTCGGCAAATATGGAATAGCGGGCTTACTTATCGGGACATTAACGGCAGATTTTGTCATGGTCATTCCATTCATTCTAATAATGAACCGCACACTGAATATTAATTGGCGGGAGTTTGTCGTCTCGCTGGCTCCGCTCTTCGCGCTTGGTATAGTATGTTGCGCAGGACATCTGATCGTTAAAGCATTATTTTCCGATTCTCTTTCGATCCGAATGACATTGAGCGGGATTATCGTCACGTGTCACTATCTGATTAGTTGCAAATATCTTTTAAATCGCAATGAGCGAAGTTTTCTGCTCGTTAAGGCTGGTATAGGCGACAAATCCCTCCAGCCAACGATGGTGTGTCAATGAGTAAAAACATTTGTTTTGTGTCGATGTTTGATCTGACCCGTGTCCAGTATGCGATAGCGCGCCGTTTTGAAGCGGCTGAAAATAACGTGCATTGGATGACCACCAACCCGCTATGGACGAAATGGCTGCAAGCTCAGGGGGTCGATGATTCTCGAATTGTCGAACTCGTGTATGAGAGCAAAGATTATCTGTCGGACAAGGAAAAAAGGGATTTGCTTGAAGAGATTGTCAAAACAGAAGAATTGACCGATATCTCCATCAATCAAAGCATTCTCTCGGATAAATTCGTTATGGCGAGGAAGAGGGCAAATCTCAATGACTACGCCTGCCTCTATTATCGTGACATAAAACTCTTTCTTATGTCACGACAGATTGACTGTGTTTTTGCCGAACCGAGCAACCTCAATGAACTTATCACACATATGCTTTGCTGCGAGCTTAATATTCCCCTCTATGCCGCGCAATCTTTGCGCTATCCTGAAGGGCGGTTTTTTATTGGCAGAGGTGTGTTCTATGACGATATGGTCTCAGTCAACAGCTCTCAGCCAGATGTGAGCCCCGACAGTGGGCGGGAACTCATCGATGACTTCATCCGCACACAAAGCCGCCCGGCGTACTTCCATATCAATAATGGGCAGGGAAGTGTCAATGTGAAGCGGATTGGCGATATGGCAACTAATCGGATGAAGTCGTTGATAGAGGGGCCAAATCGGCATTTGACCCACCATCACTTTACTGATAGGCTCTCGACACTGGTATCTACCCAGGTCAACTCGCTTTATCTCAATTACTTTTGCAGGTATGACAAACTCGATGATATCACGGGGCGGATTGCCTTTTACGGTCTCCATGTCCAGCCCGAGTCGTCGATAGATGTGGTTGGGCCGTATGTCAGCGATCAGCTTAAGCTTATCAAGGACATTCGGCGGTCACTCCCCTTCGATACGACATTAGTGATTAAAGAGCACCCGAATTTACTGGGAATGAAACCAATTTCGTTTTTCAAGGCGATTAAGCAAATCCCCAATGTCGCCCTCGTCGCTCATAGCGTATCGACATTCGAGATTTATAAACGGGCATCGCTGGTCTTGACTGTGTCCGGAACGACGGCATTCGAAGCGGGACTGCTGGGCATACTGGCAGTGACTTTTTCTCCGATGTATTTCTCGGGATTGTCATCTGTCCATTACTGCAAAGATATTACAATGCTGAAACCCCTTCTCTTTCGAATTCTTGCCGATTTCAAGCGGGATATTGATGCTGATAGTATGTTTATGGACAGAATGATCCGAGATTCATTCGCAGGATACTGGACAGATCCGCTCACAGATATTTGGGTGATGGCGCCTGAGAATATTGACAATCTCTATGCGGCTTTCGCCGCGGTAGCAGAGCATGATACTTTTCAACACGCTTAGCTTGATCATATTTATTTTAAGCTGTTTATTTCTCATTAAGAGATTTCGGCCGTATTCGTTGTTTCTGGGATACCTTTTTGCAATACAGACATGGTCGGCGCTTTCCTGCTATTACAATGATTTTGGGATTTATAATATTGAGTTGTTCAGGTACACAGAGACCACATTTGCTACATCACGGCTTATCCTGTTCTATCTTATTTCTAATTTCGGATTTCTGATAGCAGGCCGATTTGTTTTGTCATCACCGATGCCCCGTACGGATTATTCTTTCGGTGTCGAGTGGAAACGATTCCAGTTGATGAAATGGCTCGGTGTCTTAATTGTTGGCGTGCTCCTCTTGTATATCTTTCATGATTTTGCGGTGCACGGTATTCCTCTCCTTCAAGGCATTAACAAGCTGGAGCATTATCAGGAAGGCGGATCTTTTGAGCGGTTCCTTGTGGTCTACGGTTACGCTCTTGTATTTATGCTCGGCTGGGCGCGTAAATCGCACAAGAAAATCCATTTAAGCGATATCCTGCTCGTGGCCTTGATTGTTCATCTGATCCTGACGGCCAATAAATTTTCATCCTTGCTACTCTTGTTAATCTGCTATTTTGCTCCTTCCGCAATGAGGTCAATCTCGTCTGCAAAGCCTTGGCGGATGTTTCGCGCAAAAACAGTCATGTTGCTGTCCAGCGCTGTCGGATTATTTCTTCTTCTATCATTTGGTAGCTACCACCTTGGGGCAGATGATTCCGATATGGCAACCTTTATCCTCGCAGATAGGGTACTTGCCAACCAAGGGCACCTCTGGTGGGCCGTTGACAAGGACTATTTTGATGAGGGACATTATGACAATAATCACTGGAAGGCGGAAGTTAACGGCATAATCTCGCCAGCGAAGGCAGAGGAAGGGAGTGTGGGGATGAAATATCTCATGCTCAATATCCTTGGACCGAAGATTTCGTATTACATTTTTGACAAGGGTTATCTGTACACCATGGCTTATCCTGCTATTTTGGTCGCTTCATTTTCATATCCCGTGGCGATGTTTGTGCAGCTTCTCGCCGGAATATTTTTGTGTGCGCTGATGTACTATGTCTATTGGTCCACACGGTATAACCATCCCTTTCGTGCTCTCATCGCAATGCTCATGCTCATACCGTATATCACAGTGTTGTTTACCGGCAACTTTTCGGGATTTTTCACACTCGGTATGCTTGCCAAGTTCTCGCTTCTCGCGGCGCTCGAATTGGGTGTGCTCGGTGTTGCGTCGGTCGAGAGAACCACTCGTCCTCTCCGAGAAGAAGCAGTTCCTGTTTAGACGGAACGCAATGCTACTTATTAAGTAATGTGTCCATGATCTATATCAATGGCCGCTTTCTCAGCCAGCCAACCACCGGTGTTCAGCGCTATGCGACCGAGATGTCACGCCAGTTGCGACAGCTATCGCAGGAGATCACGGTTTTAACTCCTAAAAATGTGTTACATGATAAAATAGCCCATGAGTTGTCAGCGCAAAAGATTGGCTTCGGAAGAGGTTATTTTTGGGAGCAGGTGGAATTGCCACTGTACTTACTCAAGGAAAAGTCCCCACTTCTCATAAACTTTGGTAATATTGCTCCGATTGGCTATAGGAATTCAATAGTTGTTATCTATGACGTCTCATATCTACGATATCCTGAACGATATTCAAAAGCCTTTTCATTGGCATATAAATTAGTTCAACCGATTATCGCGCGCAGGGCGCGAAAGGTCGTCACAGTCAGCGAGTTCTCCCGTAAAGAAATTGAGGAGTTGCTGAGGATTGATAGCTCATGTATCCATGTTATTCCTGGGGCCGCCTCTGACATCTTCAAGCCTGCAATGAGCGGTGAAAAGGACGTGAGTAGAGAACAATACTGCCTGGCAGTTTCATCGCTTGATCCGGCAAAGAATTTCGTGCGCTTGGTAAAAGCATTCCAGTATCCTCGCCTGAGCGACATCAAGTTAATTATTGTTGGGGCGAAAGTTGACATATTTACCGATGAACGATTTGACTTGAATTTATCGCTTTCAAAAAGAATAGAATTTGTGGGACGTGTGGATGACACAGAGCTTTGCCGTCTATATCAGAAAGCCGAGCTCTTCGTCTTTCCATCCTATTACGAGGGTTTTGGTTTGCCGCCTCTTGAAGCGATGATGTGCGGCTGTCCGACAGTTGTGGCCAACGCTGCCAGCATCCCGGAAGTATGCGGTGACGCATCTCTCTATATTGATCCGCTGAATGTCGAGGATATAGCAAGTGGGATCGTCCGTCTGCTCGGGGATTTAGATTTACGTGCGAAGCTCAAGGCAAAGGGACTTGAAAGAGCGCGAATGTTCAACTGGAACAAATCCGCAACACAGCTTCTTGAGTTGATTTCCAAGTTAGGATAAGAGAGAGTAAAACCGTCAGGTCACACCTCTATTTTCGCGACGCTTAGCCAGCGACAAGATCTTGCGGAACAATTGACGGCTGTCGGTTTCAAATGAAACTATTGGAAAGTTAATTCCTATAAAGAAGGAACAGTTTTCCTTGTAAGAGGTCTCATTTAGCCGTTGCTGATTGGATGCCCACAAGTAGGCAGTTAAATGTTTGGTTGATACGGGCTTACGAAAGGCAAATAAGTTCCCTGCATGGCAAGCATTTTGAGTACAAGTTCTTCGTATAGAAAGGATGCTATGCATAAAAACCGACTACACCAGCAGATCTCTTCCGACTCACACTCGACATTTGAGCGTGAGTCTATTACCAATAGTTCGTATGAGGCAGTGACCGAACGGACATTCGAGGTTCATTTGTATGGTTTCATCCGCATGCTTATTCGGAGACGAAAGTTAATCACGACCGTCGTTGGTCTTGTCGCAATAACGGCCGTAACGATGATGCTCATGACGGCCAATAGCTATCAGTCTAAGGCAACACTTTTACCTTCGGGACAGACGGACAATGTCACGGCATTAAAAGATCTGGTTGGTTTGGGCTCGATGAGCATGACCGAAGAAAACTCTTCGGCCCTTTACCCGCTTATACTTCGATCAGACCTGGTTAAAGACGCATTGCTATCTAAACGCTTTGAATTTGGGTTTAATGAAAAGAGTCTGGCGATGACCGTCCCTGAGTACTTCGGCGAGACTGACCCAACTCGACTAAGAAATTACCTTGATGATATCACTTCTGTAAACGCAGGAAAGCGAACAGGGGAGATCGTGCTGACCGTCGAGACCGAATATCCGGAACTATCCCAGGCCGTGGCGGAGGAGTATCTGAACCAGCTTGAGGATTACAATCTCAATAAAAGGAGGTCGGGCGCAAAGAATACCCAGACTTATCTGGCCGGACAACTGGCAATCGTCAAAAAAGAATTGGAAAGAGCTGAGGATAATCTGCAGACGTATCGTTTATCCAACAGCGACTGGGCTGGCTCGTCAAATCCTGAAATACTTACCGGACTTGCGCGGCATCAAAGAGAAGTAGAACTGAAATCAACAGCCCTGATTTACCTGCAACAGCAGTATGAGATTGCAAAATTTACCTCGCAAAAAGATATGCCAATTATCCGGATACTCGATAAGCCCTCGCTCCCGACCATAAAAACAGGCCCCAATCGAACACTGACCGTATTTGTTGCGACTTTGTTTGCCTTAATTGGATCAGTTGCGCTGGCGTTTGCGCTCGAATATCTTGGCCAGCAGAAAAATGGCGACTATCGGGGTGAATACGAAGCTATCCGGAGAGACTTGCAGAAAGCCTTCCCGAAGGGAGAAAAGCTTGTCAGCACGGTTAGCATGACACTTCGAGGGTCAGTCGCGGAAAAGCAGGAAGTTACTTTGTAGTAATTCCTGTGCTGTTCTTGTTGCGTAAGCAGGTCTTTTTGCGCTAATTGCACTAAAGATTCAAACAGGAGCGATGTGGGTAAAACATGTGTCATATTCGGCGGGTCAGGGTTTGTCGGAACCCATCTGGCTCGGCGGTTTTTATCGTCCGAACAGTTTAGTCATATTCATATCGCCGACATTCAACCAAGCGCGCTCGAAGGTCAGCCCGGAATCAGCTATTCAGCCACTGATGTTCGAAACCCGATCCCGGCAAATATCATTTTAGCAAGTCCTGATTGGATTTTTAACCTTGCCGCAATTCACCGCGAGCCGGGGCATACTCATCAAGAATATTTTGATACAAATCTACCTGGCGCGGAAAATGTCTGTTCCTATGCCGAGCAGGTCAACTGCAAGAATATCTATTTCACCAGCAGTATCTCTGTCTATGGACCGACGAACGGCCCAACTGATGAATCTTCACCTATTCGTCCAACTAAACCCTACGGCGGCTCAAAATATCCGGCCGAATTGATTCATGCGGGATGGCAGAGCAGGGGCGAGGGGAGACGGTTACTGATTTCACGTCCTGGTGTGTTATATGGTCCGGGCGACCCGGGTAATATCCTTCGCATGATAAGAGCTGTAAAGCGAGGCTATTTTGCATATCCTGGCGAGTCTTCGGTTTTTAAATCCTATGGCTATATTTACGGATTATTGGAAAGTATAGAGTTTCTGATGAATTCGCCGTATTCCACAGTGACCTATAATTATGTCGAGTACCCCACTCAGTCATTGGGAGAATTGGTCGAGAGCGTCAAAAGACACTTGAGAAGCAATGCGCTTGTTATCCCACTGCCGCTCTGGTTGTTGCTTCCAATTGCAAAGATTATTCATGGATTTTCAGGTACTTCCGGCGCCATACATCCGGTGCGGGTGAAAAAAGCTGCGACACCGACCCATATTATTCCAAAAACTCTTCTTGATCTGGGCTTCGAGTTTTCGTTCGATTTTGCGCAATCTCTACAACACTGGGAAACGATTGCTCCGGCTGATTTTGGTATTATTGATACAGAATCAAAAACACAGCCTCAAAAACACCGCTCGATTGCGCCTGCAGGCAAAGCATCGCAAGCGGAGTCCGAAACTATTTCACAGGTCGACTCGCTCCATGAAGCATGAAAAGCACGGTAAGATTTCGTTAAGCGATCTTCGTATCGCCGTGGTCCATGAATGGCTGGTAGACTACTCGGGTTCCGAAAGAGTGGTTGAGCAGATTCTGAATCTGTTTCCTCAGGCCGATCTTTTTGCACAGGTCGATTTTCTTTCGCCGAATCAGCGGGGGTTCATTCAAAACAAAACCGTTCGAACCTCATTCATTCAGAAACTACCATTTGCGAAGAAAAAATATCGCTCCTATCTCCTGCTCATGCCTCTTGCTGTCGAGCAATTCGATTTGTCCGCATACGATCTGATTATTTCCAGCAGCCATGCGGTGTCAAAAGGAGTGTTGACTGGCCCGGATCAGGTTCATATTTGTTATTGTTATTCCCCAATGCGATATGCGTGGGATTTAAGCCATCAGTATCTGAGAGAATCAGGTCTGAGCGTCGGACTCAAAGGCTGGCTGGCGAAAATATTGCTCCACCGGCTCAGACTTTGGGATTATCGGACCGCGAATGGAGTTGACGCTTTTGTTGCTAGTTCCGGCTATATCGCGCGCCGTATCGAAAAAATCTATGGACGCCCATCGACAATTATCTTTCCGCCTGTTAGCGTGGATGACTTTGCGCTCTCGCACGAGAAGGAGGACTTCTATTTCACAGCCTCGCGGATGGTGCCGTACAAGCGGATCGAGCTGATTGTCGAGGCCTTTGCCAGAATGCCCGAAAAAAAACTTGTGGTAATAGGCAGCGGACCGCTTTTTGGACAGATAAAGAGTAAAGCTACTCCGAATGTGACTCTTCTTGGATACCAGCCGTTCACAGTATTGAGAGATCACCTCCAGCGCGCCCGTGCCTTTGTCTTTGCTGCGGAAGAAGATTTTGGAATATTACCGGTCGAAGCTCAAGCCTGCGGAACGCCGGTCATTGCTTTTGGACGTGGCGGAGCGAGGGAGACGGTCATTGAGGGTCAGACTGGTATATTTTTCGAGTCACAGACGCCTGAGGCGATCATCGATGCTGTTGACCGGTTTGAGGCATCTGAGAACAACTTTGATGCCTATACGATTAGACAGAACGCTCTTCGCTTTTCGGCTGAGACGTTTCGCATCACATTCAAGTCATTTGTTGAAACCGCACACGCTAAATTTTGTGAGAAGCGTGAAAGTCATCATGCAAAGCGTATTCTTTCAGAGGCTGTGATATCTTCAGATTCGATTCTCGATGGTTATGTCAGCAGACGGCATGAAACTGTTCGCACGCCCAAGTCTGATTTGTAGACGCTTGCGCCCTCGATTTGCCCTGTATCAGCTAAGACATTGCGCCGCTTTATGAAATGCGTGATCAAAACTCTGTTCTAAGTGATTTTCTAAGTCATATTTCCGTTGTGTTTTGTTAAAATCCGTATATATTTGCCAGCTTTGGCAGTTGACCGGCATGCTCGAAGCGAGAGCTGATGGATTCTAATTGGTGGGGTTCCAGAGCGGTCAAATGGAACAGACTGTAAATCTGTCGGCTTAGCCTTCGAAGGTTCGAATCCTTCCCCCACCATTTTTTATGGACTTGGAATGATGTTTACAAAGCGGGCGAGAAGAGTGAAATGTGCGAGACCTACAAATGCAATCATGGCGTCTTAACTGCTTATGTGTGAGTGAGTTTGAAAACACAAATCCCATGAATTCAAGAAACATGAAAAATAAATAATATCTAAACGAATAATTCCAAATAATCAACTGGAGGATTAATGGTCAGTGAGAGGAGTACGTCATGAGTGAGGGGTTTTTTCGTAGCGAAGGGTTTTTGCTGAGTCTGATAATTGGTATCAGCATTCTCGGGCTTGTTTTCGCTTGGTGGCTGGCAAGTTGGGTGCTGAAAAGACCAACCGGCACGGCCGCAATGCAGGCCATTTCAAACGCTATCAAAGACGGGGCCGAGGCATTTTTACGCCGTCAAAACAGAACAATTGTGATGCTTGCCGCTCTTGTCGCGCTTGCGCTTTTTATCGGCTACGGTATTATCCGTGAACATCGTGAATTTGATCCAGTCGATACAGCGATGTCGCTTGCGCTCTGGGTGACTGTCTCTTTTGTTTTTGGAGCTATCTGTTCAGTGATAGCGGGTTACGTTGGTATGTGGGTGTCGATTCGCACAAATATCCGCACAGCAACTGCCGCACTGACAAGTCTTAACGATGCTATGCGTACTGCCCTTCGCGGTGGAGCAGTCTCCGGACTACTCGTCGTTGCAATGTCGCTTCTCGGTGTCACCCTACTTTACCTGTCTGTCTCATTTTTCACAGATGTCGAGCCTGCCAGAATCCCGCTTCTTATAGTCGGCTATGGATTTGGAGCGTCGTTTGTGGCGCTTTTTGCCCAAGTCGGCGGTGGTATTTATACCAAAGCGGCCGATGTCGGCGCTGACCTTGTTGGCAAAGTAGAGGCTGGCATTCCCGAAGATGATCCCCGTAACCCTGCTGTTATTGCCGATCTTGTCGGGGATAATGTCGGCGACTGTGCCGGTCGTGGCGCTGACCTCTTTGAGTCAACGGCCGCTGAAAATATCGGCGCGATGATTCTTGGCGCGACACTCGCGGTGGCCGCTGAGCGTGCTGGAGTCGATTTCACTGCCGGAATTATCGGTGTTATGATGTTCCCGCTTGTTGCTCGAGCGTTTGGAATTATTGCTTCGATCGTAGGCATTCTTTCAGTGAAGCTGAAAAATGAACAGGAAGATCCGATGCAGGCCCTCAACCGCGGCTATTTTGTTTCGGCGGCTTTGGCCATGATCGGTTTTGGCGCAACTGCATATTACCTTTTGGATGTACCAAAGGTACCCGATGCCTGGTGGCATTTCTTTCTCTGCGGAATCATAGGAGTCGTGACTTCGATTCTGTACGTTTTTATAACGCAATATTACACTGAATATCAATATCGGCCGGTGAAAGAAATCGCCGATGCCTCAACCACCGGCCCGGCAACCAATATCATCTCAGGCGTGGCTGTTGGTTTGGAGAGCACCGCGCTTCCTGTACTGGTGACGAGCGCTGCGCTTCTTGGGTCGTACTTCATAGGACAGGCCGCATTTGCTGGAACATCAGTCAGCGGCGGACTTTTTGGTACGGCCGTCGCTACGATGGGTATGCTTGCGACAGCGGCATATATCCTTGCTATGGATACCTTCGGTCCTATCACAGACAATGCCGGTGGTATTGTTGAAATGTCGCATCAGCCGGAGCAAGTTCGCGAGCGTACCGACAGACTCGATTCTGTTGGAAACACCACCAAGGCCCTCACAAAAGGTTACGCGGTTGGTTCGGCGGGACTTGCGGCGTTTTTATTGTTCCAAGCCTATATGGATGAAATTCTCCACTACTCCGGCCTGTATGGCACAACTGACGCGGCTGGGAAAATGGTTGAGTTTAGCGTCGATCTGTCCAAACCAGTTGTGTTTGTAGGGGCGTTGCTTGGGTGCATGCTTGTATTTCTTTTCTCGTCGCTCTGTATTCGCGCAGTTGGCAAGGCGGCCAAATCGATTATCGAAGAGGTACGCCGTCAGTATGCCAAATTGCCGAGAAAGAACGACATGATCCAGTTCCCGGATGACTTCAAACCTGACTATGGCGCATGTGTGGATATTGTCACCAAGGCGGCGTTGAGGGAAATGGTTCTCCCGGGCTTACTGGTGGTAATTGCCCCGATCGCGGTGGGCTTGAGCTTTAAATTCTTCATTGATGCCGAAAATCCGCTGATCGCAGCCGAATCTGTGGCGGCCTTCCTGATGGTTGGCACTATTGGCGGAATTTTGATGGCGCTCTTTCTCAATAATTCCGGCGGCGCATGGGATAACGCCAAAAAATATATTGAGACTGGCGCCCATGGCGGTAAATATATAACCCAGAAGGATGGCAGCAAGGTTAAGAATCCCATTCATGGCGCGGCTGTTGTCGGCGATACTGTCGGTGATCCATTTAAGGATACTGCCGGGCCGTCGCTTCACGTGTTGATTAAATTGCTTTCGACCATCACATTGGTGCTTGCTCCGCTCTTTATTTAGTTCTTGATTGAGCTTTTGATTTGTTGATGTACCGCTCGGCATTGTTGCCGGGCGGTATTTTTTTGCAGGAGAGAAACTTGATTGCCTGATTCTTGTTCATACGCTACATTGACAAGTATGAAGCCCGACGTGGTGGGGCCGAAAGGCTTTACGACCACTACGCATGAGATGGATTTTCGACCGGGCGGGGTGTTAATGTGGTGTCGGGCGTCTCTGCCCGACACTTTCATATAATCAATAGGGACTCTCAAGCGTGGTAAGACTATCAGAGACTCCCTCTTTCCAACAAGAAGCAGACGAGAACGGCCATGATTCTGCCTCGTTGGCCAGTCCGGCTTTGACAGGATTATTGTGAATATAGTTGAGCTTGGTCTGAAATTGCACTTCGGATGTTATCGCGAGGCCATTAAATCGTGCTCGCCAGACGCCTGACCTCTTTGCAAAAAGTGTCCTCCAACTCAGAGATTTAACATCATGCATAAATTTGCTGAGCTTGGGCCGCCGTCAATTGAGATGAGTAAATGGAAATGATTTGGCATCAGAACATAACCGTAGATTTGCGCATTGTGTCTCGCGCTGACGTGCCCAATGATAGAATATAGACCGGCCAACTTAAGGTTATCCTTGAAAAAATGTTCGTGATTGCGTGTGGCAGTTGATACAAAGAAGATTTGTTGATCTATCAGTATATCGATATCGCGAAGTCTTCGTCCCATGATTTAATTTAAGACATTGAACTGACAGAATCAGTCAGTGAAAAGGGACTTAGTTCGAGGAAGTGTCGGGCAGAGACGCCCGACACCACATTCATGCATAAATACGGAGCTGCCTAAGGACTGAACCAAACCCTTGGACGACTTGCGGAACTATTGGCAAAAAGCTATATGAAAGAGAGTTGGAAAATATTTCGTACATGAGATTAGGCAAAGACAAGAAGAATAAATTTAGAATGATCGAAGGAGAATTGTTATGGCAAAGTATGTCGATGGATTTGTTTTACCGGTACCCCAGAAAAACTTATTGGCCTACCGCCGCATGTCACAAAAGGCAGGCAAAGTGTGGATGGAACATGGAGCATTAGAATACAGGGAGTGTGTCGGTGATGACATGACGGTCAAGATGGGACTTCCTTTTCCGGCCCTGGCCAAGCTGAAGGCCGGAGAGGCTGTGGTGTTTTCATGGATTGTCTACAAGTCCCGCGCGCACCGCGACAGCGTAATCGCCAAAGTGATGAAGGACCCGCGTCTGGCAAAAATGATGGACGCGAAGATAATGCCCTTTGATTGTAGGCGGATGTCATACGGCGGCTTCAAGGTTCTCGTGGACATTGGTTAGGGGTGATATTGTTACGTAATTTGTGAGGCAGCGGGATCAGGCGAATCCGGCAGAGGCGAAGATAACGACCCCCGCACAAAATGCAGTTGCTTTGGAGCGCCAGTCTCATTATTCTTGCATGGAAGCCGGAGTGGTGAAACTGGTAGACACCAGGGACTTAAAAAGCGAATCGAAGAAAAAGCCAACTAAGTGAGACACAACGTAGTATGATGAGGCACAAGCTGTTACCCCTGCATTTTTCAAGTACTGATTCATGTGCATTTGTATGACTTTGGACACAGAGTAGTCACAATTTGGTCACACAGTTCTATGCCTAATGTCAGACATCCCTCGAAACTAATGATAGACAGGCGAGGCGAGCATGGGGTGACTTGCAACCCACGGTCGGGCGTACACAGAGAGTTAATATCTTAGTTGGCATTTGCTTTTAACTTTGGCATGTTTCACTTATGGCTGTCAGGCAGTGGTTCTGTAGTATCACGAAGTTGTAGACTATTAAATAATGTAATATCGCAATTGGAAGGCGGACCGAATGGTTGCATTTGATCACCCCGACAGCAAGGAATGCCTGCGGAAAGAATGCTTTGGCAACAAACTAAACGGAGGGAGTTATTATTGTATTGGATTGATACTGCTTTTCAGTTTCTTGTGTTTAGTCCAAGTTCAATCTGTACTGGCTGAAGAACATGGTTGTTATGGCTTTCAACCGAATAACAACTGCGGTGCCAATTCTGTCAATTCTCCGGTTCGATGTTATCCGATGGTAACAAGCCTGGAGCCAAGGCTTGAACGCATGTGGGATTCGGCGAACAGTCGCTTTGCGACCTTCTGTATAAACGTTGCTGGCACCGGATTTCAGCAGGGCAATGAGAAATTTCAAATTGCGGTCTCTTATACGGTCGGGCATGGATTTACGACACAGAGTGTTGGCTCGTGTATTTGGAAAGACCTGTCAACCGCAAATTCTTGTGTTGAGTGCTCAAGAGAATGCATATATTTGACAAAAGTTATCCCGGCACCTCCGCATAATATTGTCAAATTCTGGGCCGAAGCACAGCAATGGGGTATTTCAGTGCCCACTTGCGCCTGCGAAACCGATACAATATTCATCACCGTTCCGACCTCAGGAAGTGTGTCAGACACGATGCCAGAACCGTTGCCGCTACCAGTGGAACGGGGACCAATAGCATGCCAGGCTACAATAGGAGATCCTATAAATCTATCGAATGGCAATATGTATTTTGAACGCTTGGATGTACCGGTCTGGTCCGATAAGGGAGCGTCTATTGCCTTCGGCAGGTTTTACAACAGTTACACCGATGATTCCAGTTCGTCCTTGTGGAAAAATTGGCGGCATAGCTTTGAGTATTCGTTAAGTTATGATACCACCTCAGGCAACTACACGTTGCTTGAGCCAACGGGACGAAGCGTCCAGTTTACTAAACATCTTCTTAATTCATCTGAACCACAGGTGGTCAACTACACGTCACCGTATGGCACCCACTATCGCATTCGAGTCGCACAACCCAATGACTCGATTACGATTGTGCTTGAAGATGACACGAAACTGTTCATCCAGGGATTAGGGAAAATTGACTCTTTACAAGACCTTGCTGGCAATAAGATGAGATTCTATTACACCACCGGCTTGCTGGATTCAACCGTAAACTCATCCGGACGGCGATTGTCATTTAGCTACAGTAGTGGACGAATGACCTGTGTGCGATCGTTTGCCAATGATACTTTGGCGAAGTTTGAATATTATCCGACCGTCAATTTGCTTAAAAAGGTAACCTACCCCGATGCTTCCTGGGAAGAGTATACCTATGACACAATTGCGGCCAATAATCGGAAGATCACTTCTATTTCCAGTTCAAATAGCTTTACTCGACGCTATACTTATGATTCCAGCGGACGAGCAAACCAGTACACACGGGGCAACGGGTATGATCGCAGCACGATGTCCTGGTCTGTCACGCAGACAACCTGTCCTGATTCGATAACTACAGAGGCAAGCTCACCCACAGGCACTCGTCGGCACACGTCGTTCTGGTCACCGGCTTACTCGCGACGAGACGTGACTGTCAGAGCCGACTCAAGCTGTGCGCAGTGTGGTGTCAAATACGAGTATAATGCTGGTGGATTAATAGAGGCAGTCGCCGATGCCAACGGGGTGATCGATTCCGCTCTTTACGACCATAGAGGCAATCGTCTCTACGCCGTAGCAGGAGGCAATACCTCGCTAGCTCAGAGGACGTATTTCACGTTCGACAGCAGTTTCAACCGACCGACACGTGTGATGATCCCCAGTATTGCCAAATCCAACGACAGCACCAAGCTGAAATACACATATGACGCTTTAGGCAATGTCACCCAGATGATTGAGCGTGGCTATCGGACATCGACAGCCTCTGACAGCTTCAGTTATACGTCGACATTTACCTACAATGCCAGTGGCCAGATGACGAAATCCGATGGTCCCCGGACGGATGTAGTTGATACGGTCAAGTTTGTGTACCATGGCAACGGCGACCTTCGATATGAAATTCAGCCGAATACTGATACAACTGAATTCGGTGAACGGGATATTCTTGGCCGCAGGACATGGGTAAAAACTTCTAGTGGTGACACAACAAAATATACTTTCGATTCGCGAGGACGGCTAACCAAGGTAAAGACAATTGCCGCGACTTCAGATTCTGTCGTTTTCAGCTATGATGTCGACGGCAAGCTGTTATCCACAACCTCTCCGACCGGCAATGCGTCCACGTTCCGCTATTCGGCTGCCGGGTATCTGGATTCGGTAAAGAACGCGCTCGGTGAGTATATGGCCTATACGTATGATTCAGTTGGTAACCCACTCACCGAGAAGATTTACAAGAATAGCAGCACCCTTCGTAAACAAGAGTCGTTTACCTATAATAATAAGAGTGAACTGACCAAGCGGACTGGTCTTTATGGCGATAGCGCAAAATTCACCTATTCTGCCGTTGGGATGCTCGAAAGCCTCAAGGATGGCTTGGATAAGAATACCCGTTTCAAATATGACTCTCTCCGCAGGGTCATTGAACAAGTCCAGCCGCTCGGAAGTGACAGCATTGTCACCAAGTACTTCTATGATACGAGGAATAATATTACCAAGGTCACCGACCCGGGGACAAATAACTATGTCTACCGCTATGACGATAAGAACCGGCTGATTTTCGACAGCTCCATAATCACCGGGGTGACCCGCTACGGCTACGATCCGGCTGATAATCTCATCTGGAAGAAAAATGCGCTCAACGATTCGATTGTCTACAAATATGACGCGCTCAATAGGTTGACTAAAATTTGTTATCCGGACTCATCGACCAATGGTAATATTATATACGTTTATGACGGCACGCAGTTTTCATACGGAAAAGGCCGTCTTTATTCAGACAGCACCAAGTCCTGCCGCACACGATACCGTTATGATGCAAAAGGAAGGCTCTACCAGGAATTGCGGGTATTTCCCAATGATACAAGCACTATATATACAACCACATACGGTTATGACAAAAATGACAATCTCACCAAGCTGACATATCCATCCGGTCGCGTCGTTGAGTACACCTACGATGCCGCCGACCAGGTTACAAAAATACGTGACTCCATCAGCGGCAGCTGGAAAACACTCGTTGATACCATCAAGTATACCCCGTTCGGCAGGCCCGAATCCTGGCGGCTCGGAAACGGAGTGAAAGTGAACGTCGGGGTTGACTCAAGTTACCGGGTTGATTCCATCGCTACAGCTTCGCCCGATACTTCCCTCTTCCGCTTTGGTTATTCCTATACGTTGGCTAATAACATCAGCCAAGTCACTGACCGGCGGGTATCAAACAATACCAAGTCTTATACCTACGATGATATCTACCGGCTGACCCGCGTTATCAGTCTGGATGCGCCGGATGACACTATTACCTACAGCTACCATAAGAATGGCAACAGGGACAAGGTTATAGAGTATGGCAGTCCCAGAGATACCTTAATTTACCAGTATTCCGGCAACAAGGTGACCAATATAACTGACATTGCTTTGGCATTTACCTATGATGCCACTGGCAATGTTACCCGTGAAATTGAAGGTATTGCCAATGAGACGCCGCCGCCCTTTGAGGGACTCATGGCCATGGGACCCGAAGGCCCGCAGATTGACACCATCCTCTATGCTTACAATGATGCCGGACGGCTCATTACCATCACCGGAGACGGCACAACCATCACAATGGGTTATGACGCCTGGCATCGGCGGATTAAGAAGAGCTACGGCGGAGCGCATATTTACTTTATCCCGGCTCTGGACGGCCAGCAGGCGGACTATGTCTACCTCAATGGGACAGCAATAGCCCGACTGGGTAACAGCTCTCAGGGCAATCGTGAGTATTACATTACCGACCAGCTTGGGACACCGCATGTTCTGGCCGATTCAGCCAAGACGGTCAGATGGAAGTCCCGAAGCTATCCCTTTGGTGTTATCTACAATGAAGTCACCTCAACGACTAATTACGTCCGTTTTCCCGGGCAGTGGAAGGACAGCGAGAGCAGACTGACCTACAACTGGCACCGCTACTACAACCCGAGGATAGGCAGATATTATCAGGCTGACCCGATAAATCTTTTGGGAGGAATTAATTTATATGCCTATGTTGATAACAATCCGGTAATGGGCTTCGATCTGTTAGGGTTGAAGAACTTTTCGTGCGAGGAAACAGAGAAAATAATTGCTGAAGCTGGCATTCAAAGTCTGTGGGATGCTTTTTTCAATCACATCGGTAACGAAAGGTACGATTTTAAGGCGAATCAAAAGTTCGATACTTTTAACGTGGGGGGTGTAGTGATGAAAGCAGACGAATTTGGGAATTATCTTGCAGGATATGTCGGAGTCAAAGCCGGGGGTGTAGGAGGTGAACTCGGTGTTCGATTGGGTGGAATTTTCTATGACTTTTGGGATGATTTTACGCAAAGAAGGGGCCGAGATTTTCTCGATGTTCGGAAGAGTACGTTTGACTTTGATTCTGATAGCTGGGATCGAATCAACGCAGGACGAAACCGTGCCTTGAATGAGGCCAATGGCCACGAGGTCTGTGGTTGTCCATAATAAAGGAGCTCATATGATAGATTGGATTATTGTCCTCTGTCTTGCCATAGCAGCCTGGTTTGTCGGGAAGAAAGAAAAGGTTCGTCTCGGTATTGTGCTCGGCGTCATCTTGTTTTCGGCGAATCTTATTTGGGTATTTGGTTTTGGCCCTGAACTTCGCCATATCACTGCGAGGAGCGGGTTAGAGGGTCAGCGATTTCAGGATTTTGTTGATGGTGCAAGAGCAGTGCGTAGCCATGTTTTTTCCACTAGCCATTACCCAATTCTTGTTCCAATGATTGCTATCTTGCTCTATCTGAGATCAGTGTGGCGCATCAAGAAACTCAAGGAAGAGCTAAATCAGAAATCGTAGATACGAACACAATGAGATTCCCTGGCATGTACCGAGATAGCGCGATTCTCCACATTCAGCATAACTGGCACAGATATTACAATCCGAGGATAGGCAGATATTATCAGGCTGACCCGTTGGGGGTTCACGGAGATGAAACGAACCTGTACGCCTATGCCCTCAATAATCCGCTGAGATATACGGATCCTTCAGGACTTATAACAGAAGTGATTATTTGGCAACCAATAGCATGGGGACGCTCCTCATTTGGCCATGTATCAATCAATATAAACTCGACATCATATAGTTACTCTCTTGGGGGGATGTACATTAATCCCACATCGGATTATATCAAGCAAAATACCAAATTCAGAGAAGGCATCGGCATGATTCTAAAATTGACGTTAGCGCAGGAGATATACCTCAACGACTACCTTAGAACATACGACAGGGATTACAATTGGTTTACAAATAATAGCTGTGGCGATCCTTTGGAGAATGCTTTGGAAAATCTTGGATTCAACATGGGAACGATCGTCTTTCCTGTAGGGTTGGGAAATACTTTTATGGACATGGGACTGGTTGACTCATACAATTGCCCGAACAGTCAAATAATTGGTGGACTAGGGCACCTTGGACTGGAGGATGGTGGAAGGGATTGACTGATTGGTGGTATGGACTATGAACATCTCAAAATGGATAATATTCTTCCCACTACAACTTATCTTCTTACATCTGTGGGGGTGTGGCGATTTAAAGAAGGCCGTAGTAGTTACAGGTCCAGGCAAAACGGTCGTAATTTCGGAAAATGAATGCTTCTACTATCAAGGTGTTCATGTGATTGCAGAATTGGAGATCGGAGATACCGTCAAGGCTTTAAACTACGAGTATCCAAAAGACTGTATGATCTATAAGATTGAGATGTCTGACGGACGGCAAGGATGGATAACACTTGGAGATAATTGTACAGTTATTGATGTATCGTAAACTTTTCCGGTCAGTGAAAGGATAGCGAGGCGAGACTGACTTACAACTGGCACAGATATTACAATCCGAGGATAGGCAGGTATTATCAGGCTGATCCGCTGGGGTTGAATGGTCGACAGGCGAACCTGTATGGCTATGCCTCGGCCAATCCTCTTCGCTACTATGACCCTGAGGGATCGTCGATTTACTCACGCATCCAAGAAGTAACCTCTCTGCTAAATGCCGTGCAATCGGTTTCTGATTATGTCTGGTCTCTGCTTCCGACATCCGTTCAAAGCGGCCAGGTCTTTGGCACCGGCTTTGGCAATGAGGCCGTAGATTACTGGTCGGCACGACATGCACAAAGTAATGGTTGGCTTGACGCTACTGCTGGAACTTTCGCCAGTCTGTGGACACCCGAGATGTGGTCTACAACTTCCGGCTTATTGACTGGAGCCCGTGGCCTGCAGAGTCTGTGCGGTGTGCCGCGAAGTTACTGGCAGTATTATCCGAAAGGGAACTCGAGCTATACTTCTCCTTGGTTGGCACCAAGTAGAACAAACCAAGCGCCCTATTCACTTGGACAACAGGCACGAGAAGCACTCAATCTACCGCTTAGGAATCCGGGAACGGCTGTACGGCGAGTAAATGTTCATTGGTTGGAACCAATCCGTGGACCGAGGACACCGCTCCCGCGTGTGGACTTAGGATGGCCTCTATCAGGAAAGGGAAATGAGGTCATCAGGGGCTGGAGGTGGAAATGATAGGCAACGACCATAGGGGAGTACCCTTTCACTTTGGCGGGTGGGATGGTTACGGCGAGGAAGTTTCTTTGGATGTGATTCTGAAATACTTCACAGCAGAAAAATCCTATTCGACCACATTAAGTGTATCGGAGCAAATAGTAAAACATAATATTGCCCATGGAGACATTTTTCATCGTTGCACTAAAGTAGAGTGGGAGGATCTTCTCAGTTTCATTAGGCAGAGCTTTGGAATCGATGTTCTCACTATGTATCGCACGGGTAAGGGGCCCGGCCAACGAATTAAGAGGATGCTAATGAAATTAGTACGGGCTCTACATGAGTAAACTAGCCGGCGAGGTACGATGCCGGACGGCTCATTACCATCACCGGAGACGGCACAACCATCACAATGGGTTATGACGCCTGGCATCGGCGAATTAAGAAAAGCTATGGTGGAGCTACGTTCTACTATATTCCGGCTCTTGACGGCCAGCAGTTGTCCGAGTATTACAGTTCGGGCGGCTGGCAGGCGGACTATGTTTACCTCAACGGCGTCCCCATTGCACGGCTTGGCAATAGTTCACAGGGGGGCAGAGAATATTATCTGACTGACCAACTTGGTACGCCTCAGGCATTGACTGATTCGGCTAAAACGGTGTGGTGGAAGACCAAGTATTATCCCTTCGGGGGACTGTACGGTGAGACTATATCTATCAGTAACTTTGCTCACTTCCCCGGGCAATGGAGAGAGAGTGACGGGGAACTGACGTACAACTGACGTACAACTGACGTACAACTGACGTACAACTGACGTACAACTG
>JAWXAN010000017.1 GCA_034439475.1 Candidatus Zixiibacteriota bacterium | reverse complement strand
GTTTCAATCCACGCGCCCATGAAGGGCGCGACAATCTCGTCCGGTAGACTCTCCGCCAGACAGTGTGTTTCAATCCACGCGCCCATGAAGGGCGCGACTTTCGGAATCGGTAGACGTATCTGAGCGCGTTTCCGTTTCAATCCACGCGCCCATGAAGGGCGCGACATTTTCGGGGCAAGCTCGTCATAATGCAGAGCGGGTTTCAATCCACGCGCCCATGAAGGGCGCGACCGGTACGTTTTTCATTTAATCGGTCGATTATCAAGTTTCAATCCACGCGCCCATGAAGGGCGCGACTTTTTTTCCGTTTGTATCAATCGTATCATGTTACGTTTCAATCCACGCGCCCATGAAGGGCGCGACTATATCGGGTGATATTCATCGGTACGGTGGTCTCCGTTTCAATCCACGCGCCCATGAAGGGCGCGACTGGTCACGGGAAGGTGTCTGTTTCGCCTATCGGGTTTCAATCCACGCGCCCATGAAGGGCGCGACTCTCGATTGCCTTATCATTCTCCGCTTTGGCCGTAGTTTCAATCCACGCGCCCATGAAGGGCGCGACTAGGGCTTAGAGGTGTGTCGATAATGGTAGAAGTGTTTCAATCCACGCGCCCATGAAGGGCGCGACTTTTTAGCCCCGGACCGTTGTACACGGGCTAAAATAGTTTCAATCCACGCGCCCATGAAGGGCGCGACGTGGTTCTTCAGCCTATCGGCGCGATAGAATCAGAGTTTCAATCCACGCGCCCATGAAGGGCGCGACCATATCGTGTGCTCCTCTTGATTCCACTTGGGAAGGTTTCAATCCACGCGCCCATGAAGGGCGCGACGTGCTGTGGGCTCTGTCACTGCTGGAGTTACTCTTGTGTTTCAATCCACGCGCCCATGAAGGGCGCGACTACAGCGTGACCGGCGGGTATAGCGTAGGGACACGTTTCAATCCACGCGCCCATGAAGGGCGCGACTACAGCGTGACCGGCGGGTATAGCGTAGGGACACGTTTCAATCCACGCGCCCATGAAGGGCGCGACCACAACCGACCGCTCAGCATCCGTTGTTGACACGTTTCAATCCACGCGCCCATGAAGGGCGCGACAGCGGTCGACGCGATATGGGGGAGAAGATGATAGTTTCAATCCACGCGCCCATGAAGGGCGCGACTTCTCGCCAGTTCGATGTAGGCGAGCGCGTCTAAGTTTCAATCCACGCGCCCATGAAGGGCGCGACGATATTTCATACTGCAATTCCGATACGTGTCGCAGTTTCAATCCACGCGCCCATGAAGGGCGCGACCTTGGGGCGTCTTAGGCTTTTCTTGTGTCTTCCGTTTCAATCCACGCGCCCATGAAGGGCGCGACTAATCCTGCCAGCGCCAGTAGCTCCAGCGATGTATGTTTCAATCCACGCGCCCATGAAGGGCGCGACTGATAACGGATTATCATCGGTGATAACGTTTTTGTTTCAATCCACGCGCCCATGAAGGGCGCGACGAGATTATATCCGGCAGAATTTGCCGACCATCAGAGTTTCAATCCACGCGCCCATGAAGGGCGCGACGTCGCCTGTGATTCGGGCGATGGCGAGTAGACAGAGGTTCAATCCACGCGCCCATGAAGGGCGCGACAACATCCGCGAAAAGCATTTCAACCTTCCCCTGTGTTTCAATCCACGCGCCCATGAAGGGCGCGACGACTACGGTACGGAACGCATATTGAGCGTATTCCTGTTTCAATCCACGCGCCCATGAAGGGCGCGACCTCTCGCGGCCATCGCCGACATAAACATGGGCAAGTTTCAATCCACGCGCCCATGAAGGGCGCGACGCACCTGTCACGGGAAGGCCTGGCCATGCTGGAGTTTCAATCCACGCGCCCATGAAGGGCGCGACATGGACAGCCATACGTTTTTGCGGATGTCATATGAGTTTCAATCCACGCGCCCATGAAGGGCGCGACGTTACAGTTTGCTTCGCCGCGTATGTCGCGGTGATGTTTCAATCCACGCGCCCATGAAGGGCGCGACGTGGACAGGATAGTAATTAACTCCGGCTGTGATAGTTTCAATCCACGCGCCCATGAAGGGCGCGACGTGAACGTTAATGCCGCTGGCCGTCTTTCGGCCGTTTCAATCCACGCGCCCATGAAGGGCGCGACCTCAAAATCAAACGCGAAAACGGAACGACGATTGTTTCAATCCACGCGCCCATGAAGGGCGCGACGTGGAGTTACGTGCTGGTGGTGTACCACAACCGCGGTTTCAATCCACGCGCCCATGAAGGGCGCGACGGCCGGAGTGCCGCACATTATAAGGACTGCTATAGTTTCAATCCACGCGCCCATGAAGGGCGCGACGGCCAATCAGACCTCATCAGGACAGCGGTGGAACGTTTCAATCCACGCGCCCATGAAGGGCGCGACCGAGAGGGCAGAAGGAGAATGAAGATGAAGACAGTTTCAATCCACGCGCCCATGAAGGGCGCGACGCCGCCTCCAAGCATTGCCACATCGGATGCTGGGTTTCAATCCACGCGCCCATGAAGGGCGCGACCTAATACCGCAACTATCACCCGTTCGGTTGGCGGTTTCAATCCACGCGCCCATGAAGGGCGCGACGCTAATCTGCCCGGACGGAGCAGTCCGTCCTTGAGTTTCAATCCACGCGCCCATGAAGGGCGCGACTATTTTGATAGTGCCCAGATAGCGGAGGCTGTCAGTTTCAATCCACGCGCCCATGAAGGGCGCGACAGTATCTGAGTTAACCTCCGATACGACTATTATTTAACACATCGATTCCGCGTAACCAAGCAAAAACTTGCGAGCATACACTAAAGCTTGAGCACGACGCACCTCCAAGTCTCAGCCTTGTATAAGGTTATCCGATATCGCGGACTCAATGCAAAAACCTCATCAGCTTTACATACGCGGATACGCCTTGACAGACTAAATAATAAGCGGCCCCTCTTGATCGTAAGTCGCTTTTGCCCCGATATGCTCTATGCGTCGTTTATAATTTGCCCCCAGATAGTAGGCGCGAAGGCTATCCCGCTCAACATCGATGATGCTCTGCAGAGTAAACCAAAGCTTTGTCCACTGCGCCGGATCGACCAGACACTCGAAGACTGAGTTTTGAACCCGCTGACCATAGCTACTGCATACTTTCGAAACTCGTCGCAGCCGTCGTTTGCCGCCTTCTGATTCGGTGCTGACATCATACGTTACCAAAACCATCATCTCATATCACCTCACAATCTCGTTCCATTTCCGCCAACGCAGGCGGGCGTTTCAGATACAATTCACTAATTTTCATTTCCAAACAAATGGCGGATACACTTCAAGGTCGCCGCGAAGATGACGCGCCAACAGCATTGCCTGCACATGGGGCAGAAGTCCGATGGCAACTTTTTCATCGATAAAAGGATGTTGTATCTCTTCGCGTTTCCTTTCCTGATATGCCACCAGAACAATTTTGCGTCCCTTATCATCCATCGTCACTGCGCCAGATTCACTTTTGCTAAAATTTGCGGCGGTGAGTTGTTTGCGGTTGATAAGCGAGAGCGCAAGTCGGTCGGCGAGAATAGGACGCAATTCCTCCATTATATCGAGCGCCAATCCCGGCCGTCCCGGCCGGTCTCGGTGCAGGAAACCGACAGCTGGATCAAGGCCGACCGCTTCGAGAGCCGAAACGACATCGTGCATGAGCAGTGTATAGAAAAAAGATAGTAGGGCATTGACATTATCAAGCGGAGGGCGCCGGTTCCGACCACGGAAATAAAAATCCCCCTTTTGCGAAGTAATGAGCAAATCGAACACATTGAAATATCCTGCGGCGGCAAGCCCCTCGGTTCCACGCACCACATCAAGGTCCACGAGTTCCTTTAGATCGGCAAGATGCCGCGCCAGTTGGCGTGCGGTGTTGCCAAGCTGAGTGGAGACAGTCTCGTTTGCGGTTTCCCTGGCCGCGCGAAGCAACACGGTTCGTGAGTTGGCAATTTTCCCGATAACGATGGCTCGTGCGAGTACCGAGGAGAAAGCGCGATCATCGGCTCTTCGATATTGCTCGCGGCGCAGGAGCACATTTCCGGACACCGGCCCCTGGACTCTGGCCCAGAAGCGGCCATAGTCGCTGAGAAAACTCACCATGACATTCCGTTCGCAACACAACCCAAGTAGCGGAGGCGAGCAACTCACTTGTCCAAAACAGACAATACCGCTTATGGTATGGATGGGGACGCGGAGTTTGGTCTCATGGTCGATGGAGACCTGGACGCTTTCTCCATCGCGAGAAAGATACGCACCGCTTGTGGTGACATAGAGTGTGTTAAGCAGATGTTTCATTTCCCTTCCTCCCCCCGTGGTTCCACTGGCATTACAGCAGATTCGGCTGCAATGTCGGCAATTATTTTGTTTAGATACGAAACAGGATTTCGTTTGCTTCCGGTTACTTTTGGCATGCAGATATCGATGAGAGAACAACTGCGACACTTCTTTTCGTAAACTGGGGGAGGGGTTTTGCCAATTGCGGTCAGCTCATGAACTCGCGCCGCCGTTTGTTCTGTGACCTGTCTAAGAGCCGGCGTGAACGATACCGCATGTCGATGCCGTGTCTGCCCATAAAAAATTGCGCCATTGGGGACGCTCACACCAAGCATTTCTTCAATGCAGATTGCCTGGGCGCAAAGCTGAACCTCATCGCAGTGATCGAATTTTGGTTTGCCGCGTTTGTATTCGATGGGAAACGGACGCCAGAGACCGGACAGGTTATCGAGAGGAATAGCGGGCGGCAAATCCGTACTTGTCGCGACTCGGGGAGGCGATATCATGTCTGTTTGCGGCACACTTTCGCTCGCCGAGTCATTCGACGATGTTTGCTGAGAGCTCGCCTCGGAGAGATGAAACTCGACGACATCACATATTCCGCTCAGACCATGCTGGAATGAGTGAACGCGAAGACTCCGCGTGATATGAACAGGGTGGGCCTGCCCGCCATGGCGGGTCTCGGAGTCGGGTTCGTGGGCATGCTGGTGAAGCTGTGCGCCTTCGGAGGTCAGACGGTTCTCGGCCCAAATATTTTCGATATATATGAGCGCCCACTGCCGTTCGCAGAAGACGAGGTGCTGGAGAGCTGAAATGGGAAGCAGATCATCTTCGGAGTAGCGGGGCGCGGAGTGTAGATTCATGGTCATATCTCCTCTCGTTTTTGAGCGCTCCCATAAGGGAAAGATTCAGTTGTGAAAGAGCCAGGAGGGGAGGCTAAATAACTAGTCCCTTCTCTCTGGCGTATATTAAAGGAAGGAGTCCTTCCACAATTCCGAGAAAGTCCGGATCATAAGCGGTAGTCCATTTGTAGAGCTCATCCGACCCGTCAACTGGCAAGATATCCAGCTTTTTGAGCTTTGACGACCAAAGCCTCACACTGTTCTTTTGGATAATTTTCGATGAAAGTTTTTGGCCATCTTCCAGTTGCTGGATAATTTTCTTGTCTATGACGACAAGACGTGTTTCAGCCGTGATAATTTTACATAGCTTTGAGACGTCAGGATATTCTGGCGATCTTTCCTGTTTTCTGATTTCCTGCGCTTTTGATGATCCATTGAGCAATACTTCTCTTCGCAATGCCTCGGTTACTATCTCGGCAGGCGAACTCCTTCCGTCTCTTAATTTATCGAACTTCCCTTCATCAAACAATCGGCCGAGTATTCTGGCCGAATCCTCAAAGTCAGGATGGGCGCTAATCACCCCGTCAGGTCGGACGCGGAAATCCCATACTGCTCCTCCCCCCTCGACCTCGGAATTGCGGTTGACCCGCCCGCCAACTTGAATCAGACATGCTGTCGAAGATGATTCGCGAAAAGCAGTCTTGAATGAAAAGTCCATGCCTGCTTCAACGCAACTCGTAGCAACTAATGTCCAATCAGTATTCTTTGCGGAATCCAACAACTTCTTAATTCTTTCAATTATTAGCTCCCGATGGATGGGACAGAGCGCTGTGGATAGATGCAAGGTCAGCCCTTTCGACTCCTTTTTTAACTCGTGTGCCACGACCGCGGCAGACTGGACAGTGTTAAGAATTACCAGTCTCGGACCAGGTTTAGAAAGGATGAAATCAAGAAGTTCTTTTCGTTCAAGAACGGGAGGATGCCTTAATGGGCAAATCCGTTTTCCTTCAAGTTGAATCGCTCTTTCTCTTAGGGCATCAGGAATGATGTCCGTTATCTCTTCGGTAGGTTCAATAAATTCTTTTAGGTTCCAAAACCTTGTCAAAGAGCCCGAAGCAAGAACACATCGACAGCTCCAATTTTGACACAACTCTTTAAGCCACAGCCACGTTTGCGGCCAGATGTGGGTCGGTAACGCAGAGTGCGATTCGTCTATGAAAATTGCCGATCCGGGCAATTCATGCAATTTTCTCAATTGTGCCGGTTTGTAGTGCGAAAGTGTCTCAAAGAATTGTACCGCAGTTGTGACAATAATTGGCGCTTTCCATAGTGTTGTAAGATATCTGAAATCTTCGCATTCGAAATCAACTTGATGATGGTGCTCGGCGACTATTTCTTCAGGATTTTCTCCCTCTAACACCAAACACTTTCTGTATGTCTCGACTGATTGTTGAATGATATTCGTGTACGGAAGAATTACGAAGACATGCCGAAGTTCCATCTCCTTAGCCAATCGAAGCATGTGCGCCATGACAGCGGTCGTCTTACCGCTCCCGACCGGCGCATCACAGGAGCGAATGAGTTGCGTGGGATCGATTTCGCAACTTGCCTGATAAATGTCAGATCGCAGAGATGTCCGTGCCTCCTGGGATTGGGATTGGTCTGATTCTCGCGCTTTTCTTGCTTTCTCTGCGACATACGCATCTAAGGCGGCAATTCGCTCCTTCCATCGTACCTTTGGAAAATCAGTCGGTTCTTTTTCTCCATAATGACGTGCCGTATCACTATGATCCGCATCAACCAAACATGAGAGCGAGAGGCGGCGCTCAATGCCGGTCCTTTTGCAGTTACCACCAGATGGCTCCTCGGCACTCTCAAGAGTCTGATAATGATTGGCTAGGTAATTCCTCAAATGTGTATCAGTCACTTTAGCAATTTCGCTATCTCGCATGAATAAACGGCCTTTGCTAATTTCCGTTCCATTCGAGATCAAGCCAACGTGATGAGCATAGACAAGCAAAGCAGATTCAAAACGTTTTAGGTTTGTGAGAAGGTGAGCAGTTCCCGCATCAACATGATTAAGGGTCAACTTCTTTCTTCCTCCGTTCTTCATTGCTTCCTGATTCCGCGAATCAAGTTTTCCCAAATCGTGGTAGGTAGCCGCAATGAGGATATCCGATACAAACACTTCTCTCTCACCTGAGTAATACTCCAGCATTCTCCGAGCATTGGTGATAGCCCGACAGGAGACGTTCTGAATGTGAATGGAATATGGCTGTTCGGGAATTCCCTTCTCCGGTCTCGCGCTGTGCGCTAGATAGGTCATGCATCTTCTCCCACTTGCAACATAAGATCACGGAAATCAGCGAGCTTTGTTCGTAGTTCGCCGACATCTGTTGGAACATGGTAATCAGACCAAGATGTCGATGGTTTCTCTGAATCATCGCCCTTTCGGCGAGGCGTCAATTTTTCTATGAGAGAAAAATCAGAGCATGAACCCAGAGGCGACTTATGTTCCATGTACCAGGCATGACGTATCCCTACAAACGGTCGGGCAGTTGACAAGTTATGGGAATAGGCGTATGGAATGAGTTTCAACATGAGGTCAACGTCTACCTGCTTACAGCCGGATCGAGAAGCTGCTGAGGGGTTGACGAAGAATGGCATTGTATAAACGCCATGCTGCACATATCGGGAGCCGAGCGGCGCCATTCCACGGGTCTTACCTTCCTGGACACCTGCCTTGTTCGTATTGGTGTCGCGCTCGATAAATACCGGGGACACTGAAACTCCCATGCCGACTTGCACAACTCCTGTTTTGATATAATTGGAGGCACCCTCCTCGAGAAAAGTGTTTCCAAATAATCTTCCGTCCCAATACTTCGAGACAAAAGTGTTATCAGCCAATTCCTTTTCTATCTTTTTTCGCTCTCGACTTCTGGATTCAAGAATCCAATAGTCATCTGGGCTCAAAACAGGAGTAAATGTTCGTGAAATTGCATCCCACACCGGGGTTCTCTTTGTGTCCGTTATATCGGGCTGGACTAAATCCCGAAGCTTTCGCTTAAAGGAGACTGGTGAAATTTTTCCGCGCTCGTCAGGTCTCTGACGAGGATCGCTTTCTCTGTCCGGATCTCCATTAGGATTTGAATTGATTACTTCAATAATGAGCAGTCCACTGGCCCGCTTTACTTCGTCTGCATTTTTAATGTTTGGCATCGTCTTCCTCACTTAGATTGGTGTTTAGGTTTTACTCTTTTTCGTGGCGGGCGAGATAGCCTAAAAGTATCTGCGCCCGATCAGAGTCTGCTGCCTTCGACGGTATAGTTTTCCCTTTTAATAGTTCAACGATTAGACCAAGTTGTTCCAAAGTCAATTTTGCTTGCCTCGGATCTATCTCGCCTCCTACTGAGTCCGATTTAGCCGTAGTTGCCCACGCCTGATAGATTCCTATGCGTTCTGCGAGCATTGACAACGCCTTCTCAGGATTATTAAGCGCGACGGACAAATGAGCATTGCCCATCAATCGCATCGGCACTGATTTACGAACAATTTTACAATATTCATGGTGAAGGGTGTCGGCTAAATTGAGCATCCTTCCCACGTTAAACGGAACTTCATACATATACTTCTCCTTTGTTATGTCGAGTTTTGATAATAATATTCCTAGAAATGCAACTACTGCTAAGCAATGGTTTCGCGCCATCGCAGTAAAATCCTTCCAGCTTTTTTCATTCTCGCCGGGGTTTTTAATAACACCCCCGATCCCGATCAAGAGTGGTTCAGTTCGCAAAAGAAGTAACCGCAACAACTTTTTTGAATTGCGTCTCATTCGAGGACTGCCTGGTATATACACATCGTAAACTTCAGAAAGCGTGATACCGCTTACATCCGATCTTCCATGCCCTAATCTGTTCCATTGAGATTTGAACAACTCCATTATTGAAGCCGGTGACGGCATTTGAGTTGTCTGCTGAGTTGTCGTACTGTCAATTCTGACAGGCAGTGAAAATAGGGGAACGTTCGACGAACCTGTTTCCCATTGTTCTGCTCCAAGAAATACATCGCGGACAGTAAATGATGTGTTCACAACCATTTGCTTTCTTCCTGGATCAATGGCGGAGATTACGAACAGCCGCAAAGCTGAATGTGGTTCAATCGCCGGATTTCCCCTGAGAGCTTCACATACAGTCTTACAGATATGCTCGAAGGCATTTTCTCTTTGCTCTTCTTGCGGAGCTTCCGAGAACATACTTGCCATTTGTAGGTCTGCCTCAGGCAGCGTCTCAAGATAGATGATAAGTAAATCGACCCCTTTTGGCTTCGGACTTGGTATTGCATTCCACGTCAGTCCTCTCTTTGCAGGCTCGGTAATTTTTTGTAGCGAGTTCGTTAACTCTCGGTAGGTGTCGACACCTATGGGAATAATACCTGTTGAAATCAAACGATACCTGTAATGACAGTCGGCATCCTTGTTCATGGACATCAAGTAAGTAAGACCGATCTTTGGCAGGGTGGGTTGAGGCGATTTGAGTGTCTCAACTGGAATCTTCTCACCGGTCAGAGCGCACACTGTCTCTGATTGCTCCGTCGTCTCGGTATCCAAAAGGCAGTGATTTAGTTGTTTTCTCGAGCTTGCCGAGTAGATACTGCCAACGGCCTCATAATCATGAAAATCCAGGAGAACAGTTACTTTGGTGGATTCAAGTTGAGAAGTATTCTTATTCCATTTCCCCAAAAGCAATTCGCCTGCGAAATCACGCGCGTTAGGACTCATCGCCCCGCTTTTGTAATCTTCCATTATGGCATCAGTTATCGAACGAACAACGTCGCTAATTTCTCCCCGTGTTTTCTGACCTTGTAATAAACGATTGTGCAGCTTATGAAAAAGGTTGTCTTCACTCACATTTCCTTTCATTGCCGTTAAAATCTGGTCTGGAATGCCACCAAACTGACCCTCTAATTTCTTTAACTGCTGCGAATCATAAGCAAGAGCGTTTCCGCCACAGAGATCTCGCATTGCAGCCCATTTCTTGGCTGATTCGTCCTCATTCAAGATTTTTGTCTCATATGTCTCAGAATCAACGGACCAAAAGGGAGACTCAATGTTGAGAATCGGAAAACGCGAATGATTGCTCTGTTTGACCTGCCAGTAGTTCGCCATTTTTTCTTTGCCTTGATATTCGATAGACCCCACCGATCCGTCCTCTCTTATCCTCAAAATAAAAAAAGGGGAGCCCTTCCCAGTCGTAAGCGGCTGAATCCAAGTGTGTCCTTTCTGCGCCTGTAGTCCGCTTGCGCTAAGGCTTTTAGATAAATGATAAACTTCATTGAGCATGAGTAACCTCAATTTCTGATTCTTCGTAGGAGAGCACTCCGTTGGTGATCATCACATTCTGCCTGAAACGCGGCGCAACGGCTCCATGAGAGAGTGAATCAAAAACCTCATGGAGCATAGATGGAATAATTTCATTCATTGAGATTTGCACCTCAATCTTATTCCCTTCCGAATCAACTTGGCGAAAGGATCCGACATACGAGGGCGTAAACTCGTTCCATCCAAGGCAAGGTGTAGAATAGCTCTGTCCTTTGAGAAGCCGACGATTAAACATGTCCTGAAGCGCGTGGAGATGGTTTGTCGGTCGAGTGTTCGTTCTTACTTCTTCCACAACACCATATAGACGATAACAAACATCGATCAAAATTATTGCAGGCAATTGGTAGGAGGAGCCTAACGTAATTTGATTCCTTTTTCTGAGCGGTCCACCATAATTGGTTGTGTATTTAGAATATTGCAAAGGCTTGCATATCTCGACCTTCTTTGGCCTAATAGTGGCACTGTCTAATTTAGCGATAGCTTCGAACATACCCTTTGCCGCGGAAAACGTCGGAGCGGGGTAAGAGATTTGTGCCGCCCCTGTGTCTGGACGTGTCCACATCGCCGCCGGGCCAGCGATTTCCATTTGTACTTCGTAGCTCTTCATGAATGCGTTCTCCTTTCGTAACGTAATTTCATATATCCTAAGTACTTAGCGATCGAGCAACAAGCCCCAGCCCCAAATATACTCGCATATTCCTCCGCCCGAGCAGCCACATCAGCCAGATGTTCCCTCAATGGTGACATCCTACCCGAATCACTGCGTGAATGTGATAAATAATCCGGCCTATCATCAGCCATAGATAATCCTCTTACAAAAAATATACTACGGTCGCTGTGCGTGCCGCACACAACATAGCTCCCTGCCCTATCTGCAAACAAGAAGCTTCTCGGAATTATGATATATGAGCCCACTGACAGATTCTGTCAGTGAAAATTTAGCTGATTAATTAATTTCTTCTGTCAATCCGATAATTCCGCAAAGTGCGGGTCGAGAGCGACTTCGCGTTCTGTCGGCCCGGCATGCGCGGTAAAGGACTGGTGAAGAGCGCGGCTTGCTTCCGCCGTTTGTCCAAGCAAAGCATAGCAACGAGCCATATTACAGAGAACTTCGCCGTTAATATGCGCGTCGCTTTGGATAGTGTTCAAAATTGTCAATGCCTTATCGTTGTCACCCAGCCCGGCAAAAGCCATCGCGCGATAGACCTGTATATGCTGATCGCTTGCTTTGCCGTTGGTACTATCGGGGGTAAGCGCTATAACGTGCGAAAAATGTTCTTTCGATGTATGGGCGCTTCCTTCAAGTTGGTCGAGAAATCCGAGATAGTAGTGTGAGACAAAAAGCAGGCAGTCAGCTTTAATAGACTCTTCAAACTTTGTCTTGGCCGAAGCAAAATCTTTGTTGAGAATATGGATATAGCCCGCATCGATATAGCAGTTTGGATCCCCTTGATATTTGATTGCAAGTTGAAAGTTTTCGAGCGCAAGATCAAACACGCCGAGTTTCATGTAGACCACGCCGAGGTTGTAATAGGCCCGTCCGTAATCGGGGCCAAGCTCGATTGCGCGATGGAGGGTTGCCACCGCGACGGTAAATTTCCTTTGATCCATACTGATGAGACTCAAAAGCAAAAGTGTCTCAAGGTCAGTCGGCGCAAGCTCCAAGGATTTTTTCGCCCACTGCGTCGCCGATTCATAATCACCACCTTCGCGTTTCAACCAAGCCAGCGTTCTGAAGCCGACAGCATATTTCGGATTATATTCAACGGCGGCATAAAAACATTTCTCGGCATTTGCCATATCGCCGGTAAACATATAATAACGCCCAAGCGAACGGTGCGCCTCGGGAAGCGCGGAGTCAATTTTAAGGGCTGTAATTGCCTCGAGTTTTGCCTGATTTATCCGTTCGGTTGTTCTGTCGAAAAAGGCCATATACTGAAACGTGTACACATCTGAAAGACCAGTATGGGCAAGCGCAAAATTTGGTTCTATTTCCAGAGCCTTTGTGTAAAGTTTCACTGCAAGTTTAAGATCGTCGGCCGTGTTGGTCTGATAGTAGCTCTTGCCTTTCAGGTAATAATCATAGGCCGAGACATCGGTTTTCAAGTAGTCATCAACCGGAATTGGCGCCACACCGGTTATTGTCGCAAGTGATATCGATGTCGCTTCGGCGGCTTTAAAGAGAAGTTGGAACAGTTTCGATGCGGCACCCTCGTATGTCTCTCCCGCGACCAGTTTATTCTCCTTCGATGAGTATATGCTCAACTGCAGACGAAGACTCTCCTGCCATTTCATAAGCGAGCCGGTGATAATAAAATCCGATCGGCATTTTTTGAACATCTCCTGTATGTCGCGGGTCTGAGAAGTCGCTGGCTCCGCGCTGATAATGAGATCGGTGCGGCGTGAAATCTCACGAATAACATCTTCGGTAAAGCCCAAACAGAAATAATCCCAAGTCACATCTCCGGACAGATTCTTCAGGTCAATAACAGTTACCTTCTGTTTAGCTTGTGAATATGGGACGGCTTCGCTTGCGCCATTTGATCCGCGCTGAGAACTGTTTATGAAATCGAGGGCGGCAGAAATATTCTCAAAGCGTCCTTGCGGGTTTTTTGCCATGAGCGTCATGACAAGCGCATTTACCCATTGGGGCAGATCGCTCTTGCGTTCACACGGCGGGATTGGTTCCTCATGTAGAATCGAATACATGATACTCGCGGCATATTCCCCTTCAAATGGTCGGACACCGGTAAACAGTTCATACAAAATCGCTCCGAAACTGAATTGATCGCAACTAAATGTCAGCGGCTGGCCCGATAACTGTTCGGGGGACAGATAATGAAGTGTCCCTTCAACATCCCCTTGTTGATCGACAGAATCAGTTGAGATAACTTTCGCCAGACCGAAATCAAGAATCTTCACCGCTCCGATCTCGGTTACCTTAATATTTTCAGGCTTGAGGTCGCGGTGAATAAGGCCTGCCTGATGTGCGTCCTTGATTCCTCTTCCAACCTGTTTTGCCACGTCGAGCTTGTAGCCGAAATCTTTGTCCCTGGCGGCTGAACGAAGATCTATTCCGTCGATATACTCCATCGCTATATACGGCTGATCTTGGAAAGTCGAGTGCTCCCAAATTTTGACAACATGCGGAGAGTCTATTCTAGCGGCGAGCTTAGCCTCAGCCGAGAGATTCGCGCGATAAACCGCCGAATGAGAAAACTTTTCATTGAGTAGTTTTAGCCCAACTACCCGGTCGAGGCTGGGATCAATCGCACGGTACACAATCCCCATGCCCCCCTCGCCAAGCACCGCGTCGATCGTATAGTGGCTAAAGAGAGCGCCCTGTTTCAGCATCGATTCGAATCTCTCAGTAACATTTGGTTGCTGTTCACATCGTAAATCATTGATTTTGCTCAATTTCTGAGATATACTTCATATTGGTTTCGGCTAAATGTAAACACAATTAGGTGATATATGCCAGAGATTTCAGATATAGAATTGACGCGAATGAAGAGGGCGGTCGAAGAACTGTCTGTCCTTAACAAAATTGCTATTGCCACCAATATCTCAATGCCCCTCGAGAAGATAACCCAGATAACCCTCGACCATTGCCTGAAACATGTCCATACCACACAGGGAGCCGTTTATTTACTAAAATCCGAAGATAAAGCCGATGACAAGGCTGTCACTTTTGTACGCCGGAACGACCCCACAATTACCGAGCTTCCCTTCCATGTCGACGTTACCTTAACCGGCTGGATGATTAAGAATAGGACAATATTCATCAGTAACAGCCCCGACACAGATGACCGCATTAAAGGTATCGACCTCGCGCCTCTTGGCATCCGCTCAATTTTGGCGGCCCCTCTTCTGTCTCAGAAGGGACTGCTCGGATTGCTTGTTCTCGTCAACAAAAACGACAGCAATGGATTTAATGATAACGACAAGCGATTTCTGGCCATTGTTGCAGCCCAAAGCGCCAAAATCATTGAGAATGCCCGGCTCTTTGAAAAAGAGCTCCAGCTTCGTGACATTCAGATCGAGATTGACCTGGCCCGAAAAATCCAGGAAGGATTTTTGCCGAAAGGAAATATTCTCGATCCCGGCTTTGAGATTTTCGGATTTAACTCCGCCGCCAAACAGGTGGGCGGTGATTTTTATGACATGATCCGGCTCAAGGACAACTCGATCCTCCTCTCGCTGGGGGATGTCTCAGGCAAAGGTATCCCAGCCGCTTTGCTGATGTCGAATGCGCAGGCAGTGATTCGTTCCCATGCCGGAAGCAGCGATTCGGCAGATTTAGTCAATCTGATCGAAAGTCTCAACAGGCTTATCTGCCAGTTCACTCAGCCAGGACAGTATATCACAATGATTCTCGGATGCTTTGAACCTGCTCTCGGTAAATATCGCTATGCAAACGCCGGGCATCCGTCGGTTATCGTCGTCCGCAAAGATAGCAGTCTGGAATTGCATACTGACTCCGATCTGGTCGTAGGCGTTCTCCCTGGCTTCAGTTATCACGAACACCAGATATCGCTCTCATCGGGGGACACATTGTTTCTGTTTACCGATGGTATCACCGAGTGCTTTAATTCATTGGAAGAACAATTTGGCGATGATTCGCTTGCCGCCGCCCTCATATCAAATAGCCACCTCCCCGCCCGTGATATCTGTCAAGCAGTATTAGCCCGTATGAATGATTTTAGGAAGGATACCGAGCAGTCCGATGATATAACTATGCTCGCGCTCAAAGTACGTTAGCAGCGTTTTCCCCCTCCATCGTGTGTCGCAACCCAGGTAGACACACTTTTCCCAACTGACCTGAACTCATTCTTTGCTTGACTTTATGCCATTTTCCGTTACTTTTCATACCGTACGCTCTGAATGATCGTGACTCGTCTCGATATAGATTCTTTTTGAAACAATTGCCAACCTCTGAGGCGTGTGGCTGTCTTTATCAAAAGCTTTGAAATGGAACAAAATAAGAATGGCGTTACTATGCCGGAGAAAACATATGAAACTTGTTATCGCCTTCGCACTGTTTGCTTTGTGTGCCTCAGTTAATTCTGAGACGATACAACCACTCCCGGAATCCGTTCCTTCAACTGCCACAGTCATGCAAAGCATGTCGACCATGCCTCTGGCCTTCACCCAAAACAACGGCCAGTGGCCGGATAGTATACTCTATCGGGCTAGCGCCAATGGCGCAACGATGTGGTTTACTAAGAGTGGTGTGTATTATCAGTTTGTCCGGCAGTTGCCGGATGAGGCAGCGAGCTTCATTGGACCGCGGGCAGAGACGAGCGAACTGAGATTGCCGCGTCTGCCCGCCCCGCCACAGCGGGCAGGCGTGGAGGGTCGTTCCTTAGAAGTCACTCCTCGCAACGACAGTGTTGACGTCTTGTCTCAAGTAGGTCAGTCCGCCGTGGCGGACCGCTGTGGCGGGGCGGACCGTGATCCTGACGTCTTGGATCCCCTACACTCGGGTACCCCACT